>CAZQOI010000143.1:0-1259 GCA_964594905.1 uncultured Granulosicoccaceae bacterium | reverse complement strand
CCACCCAACAATGGACCGATGACGACAGGGTAATCATTGTCTCTTGCACGAAACTTGACACCAATACCGACAAGATTGCCGCTACGTCTTCGCTGATAACTACCATGCCTATCAGGGTTTATATAGTTCGCATAGGGATCTCCGTAAGCACGCAGTACGTCGCTTAGAAGTTCTCGAGCTTGCTCGATAGCATTACTCTTATCGACATTTGCATTGACCAAGATAGCATCGATACGATGCTGACGTTCAGTTGCGCTGACGAGCGGTCCCTGTCGAAATAGATCCAGCTGCATTTTATCTATAATATTAAGCGCACGATCAAGTTCAAGGCGCAATTCACTAACGATGCTCATTGATCACCTTATGCTCGCCTTGCATGCTCAAACTTGTCAAACCGCTCTCCAGTCAACTTATAGGCTTGGCCGAAACCCATAACAAACTGGCCTGCGCTAGGACGCAAACGGAACAACACAAAATCTGGTAACTGACGTAGCAAGCCCATCATTTTACCGTGGCGCTCCTGCAAAGCATCAAGTAAGACATCATAAGTCTCATCATTTGGCTCGACGACCGTTGCAGAACACTGGTAGCTCACCCGTGTTCGGGCAAATATTTCGGTCGATAACGATTCATCGTCGATCAACATCACAGAAACCTTGCCATTTGCCAATAGATCTCGAGTGTGTAGTGAAAGCTGGCTTACAAAAATAATAATATCGTTACTATTGAACACAAATGGGGTATATCCACTGTGGGGTTGCTGGTCTTCACCCAATGTGGCAAGCAGTGCCGTTCGCACTGAATTTTTAAGCGTCGCTAGCACCTCTGAGGGGTCATCACTCTTTGAAGACGCTGCGGAGCTTGATTGTGGTTCCTTTGGCCCTGCCATTTCAGGGGCGGCCGATTTGTAGAGTTAAACCAAAGAGGCACATATTCAGGATCCTGTTCTGGGGCCAAAACTTGAGTTTAGTGTAATCTGATGGCATGAAAATTCGATACTTCCATGAAAGCGATACTAACGATGTTGTAGCACTTTGGCAGGCCTGCGGTCTATGCCGCCCCTGGAATAACCCACATCTCGATATCCAGCGCAAGTGCTCAGTCAACGATAAACTCTTTCTCGTTGGTGAAATGGATGACAACACCACTGGCGAGCGGGCTGGACTGGAAAATGGTCAGGTCATCGCATCTGTAATGGGCAGCTATGACGGACACCGAGGTTGGATCTACTATCTTGCCATCGATCCCCGAATACAACG
>CAZQOI010000142.1:0-5391 GCA_964594905.1 uncultured Granulosicoccaceae bacterium | reverse complement strand
CCCGATCGAGGGTAGGCAATTGTGTGTCTGTGATCAATACCTGATAAGATGGGAATATATTCCCAATTTTGTTCTGGTATGGGGTTGGCGACACATTTTTGATCTCGGCAGCCATCTAGACTGATCAGAGATCTGCCGCCAACGCCTGAAGATGCACGATTACCTGCAAAAAGCTGTCACTCGCGTGCTGTCGCCCCTCGTGCGACTGCTGTTGCGTCATGGCGTGTCGCATGCTGAGTTCTCGAACTGGGCGAAGCAGACTTATGTCGATGTCGCGGAAACAGATTTCGGGATTGACGACAAGGCGCCGACTGTCTCGCGAATAGCGATCGTCACCGGCATCAATCGTAAGGAAGTCAAACGCATCCGGGAATTACCAAGCGATGTTGATACCGGTGTTGCGAAACACAATCGTGCAGTTCGTGTTGTTACCGGATGGCTGCAGGATCAAGCGTTCCAGACATCACGCGGCAAACCCAAGGCTCTTGTTTACGGCGATGCAGAAGACAGTTTCAACCAGCTGGTAAAACGTCATGGTGGTGATGTTCCAGCCCGCGCCATGCTCGATGAGCTTGAACGTGTTGGCACCGTCAAGAACGAGAACGGTAAAGTCACTCTGCAACATAAAGGTTATGTACCGCACGAAAGCGAATCCGCACTGCTCGATATTTTCGCCACCAGTGCAACCGATCTACTGACAACACTTGACTACAACCTCTCGACCAGTGATCAAAGGCGCATGCAAATGAGTGTGGCCTATGACAATGTCACCGAAGAAGGACTGCAAGCCTTTCGCGAGCTCAGTGCAACAGAAGCCATGAAGTTGTTACGAGAACTGGACAAGTCACTGTCCAGCTATGACCGCGAAGCAAATCCGCAAGTTGACGGAACAGGTCGTTACCGAACTGGGCTTGGCGTGTATCTAATCGAGGAAAAGCTCGATGAGGATAATCCATGAAAACACTTACTCAACTGATATCCCGTTTGAGCCTGCTGCTGCTGATATTCATATTGGCAGCTTGCGACGGTGGCATATTCGGCACTGGCGATGGCGGACCAATCGTACCCATCGATGCCAGTAGCCCGCCAGAGACCGGAGGGGATCCTGACGAAAACATGCCGCCAACCAGCGCACCCATATCACCAGGCACAAGTTTGGACAACAGTCCTGTGAGTTTCGAAAACCTTGATATCAGTACGGATCAGGAAAACGCGTTGATCAATGTATTGAACTACAGCGAGTCAACACTTGCCGTCAGGATCGATGATGCGAACGCGGACCGTCAAGTCATCGCAGCAAACAGCAATGGCCCAGCTCTTAGCCTCGCACCCGATACATCATCACTATCGTTGGTCGACTCGGCAGGTTTAGTTGTTTTTGAATTCGCACCATTCACAGTAGCCGCTCAGAGCTTGTCAACGATCATTGTTCGTGAAGATGAAAACGGTATAACGGCAATTGCAGTGCGGTCAGAATCCGGTACCAACGATGCTGCAAATTCCAGAGTCCGAATTATTCAGGTAGGACAACTCGGCGATGCTAGCAGTTCAACTGCTTTCACCTTACAACCAGGTGGTGACAATCCGGGACCCGCTGAAGTCGTGTTAACAGGTATAAGTTTCAACGCACAATCCGTGACAGACTATGTCACTGTCGGCAGTGGTGACTACGTATTGTCAGATGCTCTTCAACGCATCCCTGCGGTTGCCATTAGTCTCGACGGTGGCGGGGTCTATTCAATCTTGTTGACTGATAGCGTTGACGCACGCGTAGTTTTGGTAAGAGATTCTGATTTAGCTAACTAGTCGCGCAACTGTTGGCTGTGTTTCCGATAATAGCGCTGAGTTGCGTAAGCCCATCAGTCAAAGCTGCAGGCCCCGGCTGCAAAATGTTCACCGACTTGATCTCATGCAGATCATTATTGGCCACAGCAGTTATGACATCCCAACCAGGGCGGGCAGCGACCTTTTCGGGACGAAACTTCTTGCCACACCATGAACCGATAATCACATCTGGATTGGCATCAATAACCTCTTGCGCATCAGCGATGATCCGATCCTTGCCATGCGACATCTGACCACGTGCCGCAAAGCAATCCTCACCACCTGCAATACCAATTAGTTCAGATACCCAGCGAATCGCTGAAATCATGGGTTCATCCCACTCTTCAAAGTAGACTCGCGGCCGCACAGGTAATAGCTCTGCTTTTTTTTGTATTGCTTCAATACGCTCAGCGTAATTCGCCACAAGCGCCTGGCCTTTTTCTGTAGCACCCACCATGCTCGCAAGCATCAAAATCATATTCAGAATTTCATTAACCGAGCGATGGTTAAGCAAAAGAACATTGGCGCCTCGTTGAATCAGATCACGCGCTATGTCTGCCTGCAGGTCTGAAAAACCGATGACTAAATCTGGCTTCAGATCCAGAATGCGCTCGATCTTTGCTGATGTGAAAGCGGAGACCTTAGGTTTTTCTCTGCGTGCCTCTGGTGGTCGAACTGTAAAACCTGAAATACCAACAATGCGTTCCTGCTCACCCAACAGATACAAGGTTTCCGTTGTTTCTTCCGTCATGCAGACAATGCGTTCGGGATAATGTGCTTTAAAAGTCATAGGTAATAGCTATAACAACAGATGTAGTGATACTCAGTACGACAAGGAATTCTATTCGAGGTATAACGTCGTTGTATAGCTGGCTGGAAACGCTATCCAGGTTTATAGTCTCGATTGGCTTCAAGATCACTCTTGTCTACTTCAATGGGCTGTTTTCTATTTTATAAAATTCGGCGGCGTTACCAGAAAAAATTCGATCACGCTCTGCAGAGGAAAGTGCTGATGTCAATTGCTCCGCCAGTTCAAACCATTCATTGTATTCACAACGCAGTCTTACCACCGGCCAATCAGAACCCCACATAACTCGCTCTGTGCCAAACACGTTGAGTATGTGATCTGTGTAAGGCTGTAACGTTGCTGCAGACCAATCCGAATCAGATTCGGTAACGACTCCAGATAGTTTGCAATATGCATTGGTGTTCTTGGCAATAGCCGTCATACCGTTTGACCAATGCTTGTAATTATCAGTATTGTGATCACGAATTTGTGGCTTCATGCAGTGATCAATAACAGCCCGCATTTTTGAGTATTTCACTAACAAAATGTGAAAGTTCTTCAAGTGTCGTGAGAAACCCAGACAATCAAACGTTAAATCTAAATCTATAAGCGCCTGATAAGCCCATTGCACATCGTCGCGCATCATCCAGTCATCGTCTTCCAGGTCCTGAATCATAGGCCGAACACCCACAAATTTTGGATGAGAAGCCAGTCGTCTCAATGATTCAATTTGCGTTGCATCTTCAAAGTCTATCCAGCCAACGACCTTGGCGACTGACGGCGTCGAGTCCGCGATATCAAGTAAATATTCTGTCTCGTTGAGACTAGGTGCGGCCTGTACCAACACAGTTTGAGTTACACCTGCGTCAGTGAGGGATTCGGCTAGGTCATCTGGGGAGTAAGGTCGACTGAGTATGGGATCGTTCTCTGGCATCCAACCATAATCCCCTCTTTCGGGATGCCAATAATGCTGATGCGCATCGATTTTCATTTCTTACACTACCTGGCTTGTTTTAAAGCCGGTTTCCATTCTCTGCATTGAAAACATGTAAATGCTCTGGATCCGGTTGTAAGTGAATGGTTTGTCCGGCATCAAATTGATGACGTTCGCGAAAAACGGCAATGACGTTCTGACCTGCAAAATCCAGAAACACCATCGTTTCGGATCCAGTAGGTTCAACCACTTTCACTGTCATGGGCAGTCCAGAATCCGATAAAAGCAGATGTTCTGGCCGCACACCAATATTCACTTTTCCCGAACCGTCTGGACCTTTGAACTGTTGATTACCCAAAGTCAGGTTTCCGTTTTCAAGATTTGCAGCCAACAGATTCATCGATGGCGCACCAATAAACGTCGCCACAAATTCGTTTGCAGGGCGATCATATAATTCCAGCGGGGTGCCAACCTGTTCGATGTATCCGTCTTGCATGACTACAATTCTATCGGCAAGGGTCATTGCTTCTATTTGATCATGCGTTACAAATATTGTTGTTGTTTTCAGGCGCTGATGCAGTTGCTTGATCTCAGTGCGCATCTGAACTCGTAGCTTGGCATCAAGATTGGACAACGGTTCATCAAACAAGAATACTTGTGGGTCTCTGACTATGGCTCGACCCATGGCAACACGTTGACGTTGCCCGCCGGATAAGTGCTTGGGTCGGCGTTTTAAATATTCTGTTAAACCAAGAATTTCTGCTGCTTCGTTTACACGTCTTTTTATTTCCGCCTTATCGGTTTTTGCAACCTTCAATGCGAAACCCATATTCTCTGCAACAGATTTGTGCGGATACAAAGCATAGCTTTGAAAGACCATCGCAATGTCTCTGTCCGACGGAGGCAGACTATTAACAATTCGATCACTGATGGCAATCGTGCCGTCGTTGATAGGTTCAAGACCTGCGATCATTCGAAGTAAAGTAGATTTACCACAACCTGATGGACCTACCAAGGCAACAAACTCAGATTCGCCGATGTCTATGCTTAAACCATGGATAACTTCAACCGATCCATAAGATTTGCGTAGATCACGAATTGTGACGTTGCCCATTACCCGGTTCCTGAAGACATCGATGAAAGTTTAAGTGTACATGTGTGCAACGCGAGTGCAACGCGTACCCAACGGGAAAGCACTCGCCCTATCAAGGAGCAACGCTTTTACAGCAAACTGAAGGAAGCGCAATACTACATTTGAGTGGTTTAGCCGTTAGCCATCGAATCTTTTGCTATCGATATCAAATGAAGGTATAACTTACCCATAGATGCTGAAAAAGTGCTGTTTACAACGGAACAGTAAAGAGCTGGTGCGCGAACGAACAATGCAATATAGTGCATTTCAGTTCAATAAAGATCGCCTAGATCAAGTCAGATAACGTGAACCGACTCGCCACCGAAGCAATCTATTCACAACATACGCAAGTTGAATCAACCTGCGCAAGTTGCACAGACTGGATTTATAGAAAACACTTTACTGGGTGGTCTGATTTAAAAAAACATAACCAAAACTTCCTTGGAGGAAAAGTATGAAGGTAGAACTCTATAACTTTATTCGAGCTCAGCAGAACATGAGCCGTCGTCAGATGCTCAAGGGCATGACGGCCGTAGGTGCTGCAGCCATGATGCCCAAGCTTGCCTTGGGTGATGGTCACGCCAATGTTAGAGCGGAAATTTTAAAAATCCCTGGAGTTGGTGCTGGTTCTCCGACAGATAGCGATTGGCAAAAAGTGGGTGAGATGTGTCTCGGTGCAACAAAAGAAAATGTTGCTGAAGGAGAGTTCGAAGG
>CAZQOI010000141.1:0-5398 GCA_964594905.1 uncultured Granulosicoccaceae bacterium | reverse complement strand
GTGAGCTTCGCGTACTCCTGGCCGTAGTGTTCATGAATAAAATCAATTGAATAGGTTCTGGCAGATGCATCAGTGCCAAACAAGGCTGACACGATCGTCGGGGTATCGACACGCATGCTTTTCAACTGCGACGCTACGTGCAAGGCATCAGGATAGTGAGTAGTTTCGCTTCTGATTGCCCAGTAGTGCTCGACAGCGCGTTTTATGATTAACGCCTGGTTGCGAGTGCAGTTTTCAACCAACGCTGCCTGAGATGTTTCAAGCGTCGCAAACTGACTGTCGTCAGCATCGAAGGTATGTCTCATCGGTCGCTAGCCTGTATGGCGTAGCGCAACCACTGGGGGTGTATGCAATACCTTACGCGTGGCGAGATAACCCGCGATGCTGATACCAACGGCACCACCAACAACAGCAAGTAACCACAACCAGATATTAAATTGATAAGGCAATTCAAAAACAAATGTGCTCAACGACCAAGCGATAACACTAGCAAATATTGCCGCCAGTAAACCAGCAATACCACCAAGAATCGCAAATTCAGCAACGACCGAGTGTCTAACCTGTTGATGCGATGCACCCAAAGCGCGCAACAACGCAGATTCTCGAATACGCTCAGCCTGACTGCTTTGTACCGCTGCCAACAGCACACAAAAACCTGCAAGCAAGGTAAAGAGGAAAACATATTCTACAGCCAATGATGCGCGATCCATCAAAGATTTGACCCTGGTGATAACTGCACCAATATCGAGCGTTGCGATACCAGGAAACTCACGCACCCAACCGCTGGTAGCTGCGACAAAATTCTTGTCGATATGGAAACTCGTGACGTAGGTTGATGGAAACCCTTCCAGCGTTACGGGGGACGCCACAACGAAAAAGTTAACCTGAAAAGATTCCCAATCAACTTCACGCCAATTGCTGACCGTTGCCGTTGTTTCAACACCTGCGGCCTTGAAAGTTAAGGTGTCACCGATTGCAAAACCACGTTCCTCGGCCCATTCGCGCTCAACCGAGATAAGTGGCGGCGCAGAACCATCGGTTGCCCACCATTCGCCCGCTACGATCTCGTTATTGGCAGGTAATTCATTAGAGAACGACAAATTGTATTCACGCCGGGCTCGTCGTTGTTGTCGCTCAGTGGGGTTGTCACCGAGTATCGGCTCACCGTTGTGCTCTACAAGCCGAGCACGCACCATCGGGTACAGGCCTGTGGTTTCGATACCATCTGCATCTAAACGCTCGGCAAATCCTGGCGCTTGATCAGGTTGAATATTGACCACAAACACATTCGGTGCATCTTCCGGGAGGTCTTGTTCCCAGGCTGCAAGTAAATCAACGCGCACTATGGATATCAATAACAAAGCCATTATGCCCATTGCAAACGCGGCGAGCTGAATAACACTACTGGCGGAACGTCGTTGCAACCCTGCTGTGCTCAAACGATAACGAGGACCTGCAACCTTTCGTACCAATCGAATCAGTAACTGCCCAAACAACGCAAAGACCGCAAGCATGGCCACTACACCAAGCACCACAATGGCACTCAGTAACAGATCGCGTGACAGCAATAATACAATGGCAAATGTCGCGATAAGTCCGAGCGCCATGGCGACTACCGAGCTGGTATCCATCGATGAATAGTCACGTTGCAAAACACGCATGACATTGACCCGACCTGCCTTCAACACAGGCAGCAAACCAAAACCTGCCAATGCGGTAAAGGCTGTAAGGCTGCCAATCAGCGGCGGCAATAAACCTGGCGCGGGTAAATTGAGGCCAAACCAGCCCTGCAATAGATTGGCGAGTACTAACTGAGCAAACCAACCGATGACAATACCAACAAGTGATGCAGTGAAGGCAACTAACAACAGACGCATGGCAAGCCACAAGATGACATCGCGCCGACTTGCGCCCAAGGTCCGCATGACAGCACTGGCATCAGCCTGACGTACCGCGAAATGCCTGACTGCAAGCGCCACAGCAGCGCCAGCAAGTAATACAGTCACCACCGATGCCAGACCAAGAAAGCGTTGCGCCCGATCCAGCGCTCGTTTCATTTGCGGGCTGCCATCACGAACACCTTGCACCCGCGCCTCTCCAGCAAGATTGTCAGAAACCCAGTCGCGCATGCCTTCAAGGTCACCACTGTCACCTGTCAACAACAATGCATAACGGGCACGACTACCTTCACCAAGCAAGCCCGCTCTGTCGATATCATCAGCGTGCATCATCACGCGTGGCGCAAATTCGAAAAAATTCTGACCACGATCAGGTTCAAATAGAATCAGGTGCGAAACGGTAAAGTCTTGTCGTCCAAGCGTTACAACATCGCCTGCTTCCAATGCCAACGCAGACCGTAGTTGCGGATCAATCCACACACTACCCGGTGCCGGCCCACCAACCGCTTCACTTGCCGGTAACGATGTATCCGGATCCTCCATGCTGGCAAGACGCAGTGAACCACGTAAGGGATAAGCCCCACGAACGGCTTTGATTGCCACCAACTGCGATTCATCCTGTTGATTGATAGCAACAGTTGGAAAACGTGTATGGCTTGCCGTTTCAAGATTGCGCGCTGCGGCTTCGCTCATCAGTGCATCGTCAAGCGGCAAGCCAGAAGAGATAAGAAGATCGGCAGCAAGCACGTCACCTGCCTGACGTTCAACCGCTCGTCCGATGCGATCAGTAAAGAAGCCAACGGCTGTTACCGACGCAACAGCGACCACTAAAGCAAGTGCTAGTACACGAAGCTCGCCCAAGCGAAGATCTCGTTTTAGTGAACGCAAGGCAAAGCGAAATTGTCGTTGTAGAGTCACAGTTCAGTCAGCTTCCCATTACCCATTTGCAAGCGACGGTCACACCGTTTGGCCAGTTCATTGTCGTGAGTGACCAGTACGACAGCAGAACCTTCGCGACGGCGTAAATCAAACATCAATTCAACTATGCGGTCGCCAGTCTCACTATCAAGGTTGCCGGTGGGCTCATCAGCAAATAACAAGGCGGGATGAGAAACAAAGGCGCGGGCCAAGGCGACGCGCTGCTGCTCACCACCAGACAGCTGCAAGGGCAAATGCCCTAGTCTCTCAGACAAGCCGACATCATCCAGCTTTTGTTTTGCCAGATTCTCGGCATCAGCGACGCCGCCAAGTTCCAGCGGCAACATGACGTTCTCGAGCGCACTCAAACCGGGCAAAAGCTGAAAACTCTGGAACACAAAGCCCACATGCCCGGCTCGCCTTTTGGCTCGCTCGTCCTCATCCAAGGCCGACATCGAATCACCCATCAGCTCAACTGTTCCGGCCGTCGGCGTATCAAGCCCTGCAAGAATGCCAAGTAACGTGGATTTGCCTGAACCAGACGGACCAACAATGGCAACCGCCTCACCCGCTTCGACCCGCATGTCGAGCGAATGCAGGATTATCAGCTCGCCTTCGGGACCTTGAACACGTTTTTCAATGTTCGACGCCAGCAAAACGGGGCCTGCAATGGCACTATTTGATGCGGTTGCACTCGAATCAGTCATGATGTCTACTGTTTATTATCACTAGGGCCTTATTCGGATCGAACAAGTAATGAGATTTCTGACCATTATCTATGCTCTCACGTTCCTGATACCAATCAATGCTCATGCGTACAAAGTGCTGGTCGTTGGCGACAGTATAAGCGCTGCGTATGGCTTGGCTGAGAACGATGGATGGGTTGCTCTGGCCGAAACAAGATTGCAAAGCATCAATCCAGACGTCTCCTTTATTAATGCCAGCATCAGTGGCGACACAACCGGCGGTGGCCTTCGCCGACTACCCGCCGCGCTGGATCGCTTCGAACCGGATCTGGTTGTCATCGAACTCGGGGGCAATGACGGCTTGCGAGGCTATCCACCAAAAGCCATGCAACAAAACCTTGAAGCAATGGCGACTCTTGCTAAGGACAGTGAAGCTGAGGTGTTGTTCCTCGGCATGTTGATTCCGACAAACTATGGCGAAGCCTATCTGCGGAAATTTGCCGAAGCCTTTGTTAACGCCGCAAACAATACAGACACTGAACTCCTGCCGTTCTTTTTGGAACCTATCGCGGAAAATCGAGACTACTTTCAGCGAGATGGCATTCACCCGACCGCTGAGGCACAGCCACTGCTGGTCGATCATGTGATGCCACTACTGGAACCGCTTGTCACTCAAGTAACCCAACACTAACAAGTAACCCAACACTAACAAGGAAGCGCTGCAGTTATGCCACATCGTGAAAAGTTCGAATTCAAGGGTCACGCCGGAAACTCATTGGCGGCATTGCTCGAGACACCAGATCGCGAACCAATCGCTATCGCCTTATTCTCTCACTGCTTTACCTGCGGTAAGGATATCGCAGCGGCATCACGCATAGCGCGCTCACTGGTTGCGCGTGGCTACGCAGTCATGCGTTTCGACTTCACCGGACTTGGCAACAGCGATGGTGATTTTGCCAATACAAATTTTTCATCCAATGTTCAAGATTTAGTTGAGGCCGCTAATCACTTGCGCCAACGTGGCATGGCGCCCGCGCTATTGATTGGCCACAGTCTCGGAGGAACAGCTGTATTGTCAGCCGCGCAAGCCATTCCAGAATGTGTTGGTGTGGTCACGATCGGCGCCCCCGCTGATGCGCAACATGTGTCCAAGCAATTCGCCTGCGATATTGAGGTTATAAACAAGGAAGGTGAAGCTGAAGTTGATCTGGCAGGTCGCAAGTTCACTATCAAAAAGCAGTTTCTTGATGACATCAGTGCAACCACAGTTGAACACATCGGCAGACTCAAACCCGCCCTTCTTGTTATGCATTCTCCAATAGACGCAACCGTTAACATCCGCGAAGCTGAACGCATCTATGTGGCAGCAACCCATCCGAAGAGCTTTGTCAGCCTTGACGACGCTGATCACCTGTTAACTCGTGCAACCGACGCTGAATTCGTGGCTAGCGTTGTTTCCGCATGGGCTGCTCGGCGAGTGGGGCATGATGGTAAATTCGAGCGACCAAAGCTGAGCCCTGGCGAAGTGTACGTCACGGAAAAAGATCGTAAGTTTATGCTGGATGTGATCAGCGATACGCATCAGTGGGTCGCCGACGAGCCAGTACGTGTGGGTGGCAAGAACACGGGCCCTGATCCCTATGAGCATCTCTTGGCGTCTGTTGGCACATGTACCGCAATGACGTTAAGAATGTATGCGCAACGCAAAAAATGGCCACTGGAAAATGCCAGTGTCACACTACGTCATTTGCGAGAGCATTTAACCGACTGCGAAACCTGTGATGAAAAACCACAGCAACTTGACATTATCGATCGCGATATCGTGCTGACCGGCGACCTGGACGACGCTCAACGTTCTCGTTTGATGGAAATCGCAGATAGATGCCCTGTACATCG
>CAZQOI010000140.1:3920-5509 GCA_964594905.1 uncultured Granulosicoccaceae bacterium | reverse complement strand
CGCGGATTAATGAGATCGAATGATCCACCATAGGCAGAATTACCGATGACCAGCGCGTGACGATCAGACGCACTGGAAGCCAGTGCCGGGGTAAGTAGCCACAACACAAGGATAAAAAGAACCGGAAACTTGTTCAAAACTACCTTCTACCGATCAGACGTAAAATGCGACATTATACCAATCGAGAAATTGGTTCTTAAGTATGCGTCTCAAATACTATGGTAAGTGTGGTCAGGACAACCAACCGCTTTCACATATTCGATTTCACGGGGTTGACAGCCTAGAAAAACAGGTCGTCGGTTTAAAGCTCGACTACAGTGGAGGAAATCTTCGCCTCTGAGATGATGCGACATCTAGCGTTAGCGCGTTGCTAATAGACGAAGGTAACGGCGGGTACAAAAGGACACTAGTTGTCTAGCGGGATCGAGTTCGGTCCTTCGTTTGGCTATTTGTTTTTTTGCTCTGGGCGGCTTTCTGACTCGCTTTATATTTCGCTAATACTTCAGTAGCTTGCGGGTTTTGTTTTTTAGCTAACCTCGTAGCTTCGGTCCTCATTTCCCTGCCTTTGGAAATAAATGATTTGTCGAATTTCTGCAGATCACCCTTAGCGGAGTTTAGCCGGTCCAGGGTATTTGCTTCCGCATCTGGCCTTTTCGATCTCCGTAGATCATCTTTGAGACGGTCTATCTTTTCTTGTATGTTTTTTCGCTCAGCTACGAGCGGTTTCATCAGTTCAGTAAGATGAGCATCTGTTGCCTGACTGATTATAGATTTTGCCTTTTTTGCATCTTTAACGACGGTAGGAGTATGTTGTTTTCTCAATCCATCAGTCAGCAATTTTTGAAGTGGCTTATAGTTTTCACTCAGGGCGGCTGTTTTCAACGCTTCTCGAAAGTCACGGCCAATGGTTTGTAGTTCATGGCCTGCTTGACGAGCCAGGTGTTCAGTGAACATCGCTGTACTTCTCGTGTTGCCTTCACGAAAGCAGTGATTCTCCCATACTTCAGCGACATGCTTAGCGAGTTTTTCGATGAATACGTCTTGATCAAGACCTTTGAGATATCCATCCTTTTCTAGTTGATTAAAAGCGTAGTCAATGCGGTTGTCGAGATCATTGTCAGCATATTTCGAATGGGGCTCTGGATATTGAGGATCACCGAGTTTTCGAATACCGATTACACGAACGGCTCCGGCAATGGGATATGGGTGTTCACCTTGTGTGTGGTACACGTCCTGAAAAATATATTCGTGTATTTTTTCAAGTAACTTTTGATCGGGTTTATCGTTACCCAGGATGCTTGGGTCTTTTCTCAGCTCATTAATTCTAGTACCGGCGAGAAGGTTTTCCTGTTCTGAGAGTTCTGATTGCTCTGTTATCCCGAGCTTGTTACGGAGGAGCTTTGTTGTGCCTCCCGTACCTGGTATCAGGTACGGGTCGCCTTTTATCATTCAGCAAGATGCAGAATTAGAGCCCTGCACTCATCACCTGTGATTACGTCGGTACTTAGAAGCTCGAACAGACGCTTACCACGCTCTTTGACTTCAGTACCGCTTAGCTCACTGGTCGAGATCAGATCCTTTGTACTCTC
>CAZQOI010000140.1:1972-3820 GCA_964594905.1 uncultured Granulosicoccaceae bacterium | reverse complement strand
CTTTGACTTCAGTACCGCTTAGCTCACTGGTCGAGATCAGATCCTTTGTACTCTCAGAGAGATTGTCAGGATCAACAGCTTCGTATAGCGGACGAATTCTCTCGAATAGCTCTTGAGGGGTTTCTTCGGATTTTTGGCTAGCTCGCGACATCCTTGGTACTCCTATTTGTGATGGCCAATCTGCATCCATTGTAACATTTTTAGGGTGTTTTTTCTTGCGACGATGCTTAGTCTTATCGCGCACTATTCGAGCTCTGAACATTGGCTGCATGATCAGTGATTTTGCATTATTAGGTTTTGCCATGAGATTCTTCCAACCAGTGAATTGACCAGCGATGACAACGCTCCTAGTAGAACGATGGCAAGAATGCGCAGCACTTGCTGGTTCTTGCCATCGTTCTTGAGGCGTTACAATTTACGTCTGGTATTCAACAGGCAGAGCTCAGTTGGGACATAAAAATGGTGGGTTATCGGTTCAGCTCTGTCTCGATATACAGCGCTCGCAGAATATCGAAAAACTCGACAACCTTGGGCCAGTTAGAGGTGACTTTGTCAGCATAAATGCCTTCCATCACCTTGTCGCGATCTACACAGAGATACTCTGGTTTAGTTTTCGGATCAAGAATCCTATTGGCTTCTATTCCATAATCAAGATTGGTGGTCGGCCTACCCCTTAACATGCGATTTAGATCCAGAGCACACGAAAACAACGCAGTGCAGAAGAAGTATTTGCTCTTGTTAGTCTGGATACTCACTGTACCGTCTCGGTGGAACACGAGATATTCGAAAAGCTCGGGCTCTTGTTGCACCAATTCAAATGGCTCAGCCTGATTACCAAGCTCTACGACGTTACTCGCAACAGTTTCTATCAAGGGTAGTTCCTCCTTTAACACCACATACTAAGCACTTTTTACGGGCTCAATGTCTTTGATTTTATTGTATGCCTGGGTGAGCAAGTTAGCCGCTCTCAGCAAGTCCGCTTCGTTCAGCTGACTGGTCTCTTTCCAATCACCTCCCTCCTCCTTGTAGGATCGAGTGAGAGTAACACTGTGAAAGGTCTTGGACTCAGCTCCTGTATTTGCCCATATTGCAGCCTGCAATCGTCCATCTTTCAGATTCTCAACCGGTGCGTTATTAGCCATTTCATGCCTCCTTAGTTAAATTGAGTGGGCGTTGGCTCATTTTCAGCGCCCCACATCTATATTAAACCGCGAGATTCGCATTTGTTCCGGATTTAGCCGTCGCAATCGGGTCTGAGACCAGGATGACAGGAAAAAACAGGTCAAAATTAGCAGCGTTTATATCGATCATGACCAAAGAGATCGTATTGCCCGGACTGGTCGTGCTGTGTTGCTAACCAGCGCTTTTCGAGTTCAAGAGCGAGCCCCTCAAGTGCGTAGAATATGGCGAATGAACGCTGATTTGAGACGGCGAGAAATGAGTGCAACTGTTTATCTCCCGACCATGCCGATACCTTGGCTGTTGCGTTCAGTTTGGATTTATCACAAACGATTTCTATCTCACAACCATACCGGCTTTCGATTTGTCTTTTGTAGATGCCATATTTCATGTGTATGATTCTTGGTTAGAAAACGAGCTTACATCGGAGCGATTGATTGGTTGCGAAAGTAATCACCCCACTGCTCACAAAAGCTTCCGCATGACCTTCAAATGTTTTACCTTAGTATTCGGATGTGAATGCAATGGTCATAACGCGGTAGGTCATACTGAGGTCGGATGAGTCGTCGCTTCCGTACTCCAGTTCCTCGTCCTCGTAGTAATCGATCTTGAAGTAGGCATCACCCACTATCGCTTCGTCGTGCTCTTTCCACGGATCGTTTGATTCGT
>CAZQOI010000140.1:0-1872 GCA_964594905.1 uncultured Granulosicoccaceae bacterium | reverse complement strand
AATGTTGATGTTTTGGAATTAACACGATGAGATGGGCTATTACACAGAACACCTGGATGTATTCACCGCTCGCGATGATGAGGTGTAAAGCGGATGAGCACTGCTCAAGCTGAGAGAAGCCGTGACAGGCTGGGCTGTCAGGATCAAGGACGCAGGATCATCACTCTATTTTCATGGGTACGCGGGTGGGTGGAAACACTACGGATTAGAGCAACCATAGATAACCGGGTACGCTTTAGGAAGCAGACACACCAGCTACACTACTCGATCTCCGAGTCATCCTGGTTTGCTTTGAAGAATACATAATGGCCGTAGAGCAGTATGGCCACAAGAACGACAACACCCAAAACTATTTCTATTTTGATGTCGATGGCAGGACACTCAGTCGGTGACGCTCACTTTCTAGCCAATACTCATAAAAGTATTTGGGCTTTTTTCGGGACGCTCTATCTTTGAATAGCAGGAGAAAAGACAAATAGTAACTACAAAAGACGACCAAATACGAATAAACAATAAAATTCAAATAGCTCGACAGCGATGTGAATTGAAGGTGAGGAAACACCAGGTTCACAAGCGTTAGCCAAAGCACAATAACAATATATCCAGACATCAGGTTGCGCTAGTCATGCAACGGCCCAATCGCGAGTTGGAGAAACCGGTATTTCAATAAGCTACCAGTCATCGTAGTAACGATCTCCTCGTCCTCGATTTTCAAGAGGCCCCAACGTGCCAACCACAAAAATGAAACATACATAGACAAGACACCCGGTGATCCAGAACATAGGACCATCTATCCGTCCACCAAATAGCGGGATATAGATAAACTTGAAATACAGAAAGAAGATGATCAGGTGAAACATAGACTACTCCTAAAGTATCCTTTTTATTGCGAAGTTACGATCTGGAGTTCGCAAGAAAAAGGGATAGTGTTATTTTTTTTGTAATGCCATCGAACCGGTAGCTTCCCAGGCTGATATTTGTGCCTCGTCGTTATTTTGCTTTGCCTTGGTCACCTCAAGAAGTGCACCGAGTATTATTGCTTTATCCTCGTCTCGCAGTCCGGCTTTCACAACCAAACCGCCTAGCTGGATTTTCTCGCGTGTGTCCTGTTTTCTGTGCTGCGTGATCATGCTGGATAACTTCAGTTCAGTTCGATTGACTTTCTGTTTAAGTGAGAATACTACTGAATCTTTGTCTACGTCCAATTGGGTTGATAAATCGGCAAAAGCACTGTCTAACAAGTCGTCAGGAATTTTGTGATCAAGAAGCCCATGCTTACTGGCGAGTCGATGCCATCGACTGATCTCTTTGTGTTCAGCGTTCTGCAGGCGTTTTTTTACAAGCTCGAGCTTCTTCCGTTGACCTGGAATTTCGTTCTCATATTTCGTCACTGACTTTACCATGGTGCTATCTCCTGCGACTCAATGGCTTTGTCGGAGTGCTGCGCTCTTTGCGGTCACCAGATCGTTCACGACTCATGATCGGCACTGGCGAACCTTTGTGGAAGTGGTCCTTAGCGTAGTACAGAGTCAGTTCTTTCTTGTGCTGCGTCATTGCATTCAAAGAAAGCTGACGATTGAACGTGTTGGTGACCAGCACCATGGCTTTTTCAATCCCAACGGATTTTGACCGATGAATTGTCATCGCATAGCCATGTGAGATCGTGTTGTAGGCGTCTGAACTAAACCGGACCTTATTGCCAGTGTCGAGTTTAACCGTGAGCATTCCACGCATAGTGTCAGTGATAGTGCCGCCCTGCCCGTCTTTAACGCCCAACAGCTTGTCGTCTTTGTCGAACAGTATTCTGTCACCCGTACCCACGTTGATGTCTCTGTGGGCTGCATTAAAAGTTATTTCGTTGTTGATCGCGCC
>CAZQOI010000139.1:0-5566 GCA_964594905.1 uncultured Granulosicoccaceae bacterium | reverse complement strand
ACTGTTTTTCCAGTTGTGCTGCCACCACCGCCTAGCTCTGTGGATACAAATACCTTTCCTTGTGCTTCAACAGCGGTGTCATACATACCGACACTGTCGATTTCCAGAAGTTTGACTGAGTACGGTGCGTTAAAGGCATCGACTGCATCCAAACAAGCTTGCTCATGTTGTTTGTCTTCAAGTATGTGAGAGGCCGCAAAAGGAATGAAGTCGAGTGTTTTTCCACCTGAATGAAAATCCAGAACGATATCCGCCATCGGTATCAGCGTGCGATTAAAGTAGTCAGCAATTTTTTCGGTGACAGTGCCATCGGGGCTACCTGGAAATGTTCGGTTCAGATTGCCTTTGTCGATCGGCGAGGTGCGGGTGCCAGCCTGGAAAGCCGGGTAGTTGAATGCGGGAACAATGATGACCGTACCGGTGATGTTTTCAGGGGCGAGTGTTAACGCAAGCTCTTGTAAGGTGATAGGTCCTTCGTATTCATCACCATGGTTAGCCCCAGTGAGTAATGCGGTTGGTCCTTGTCCGTTGCGAACCACGCTTATCGGAATCATGACGCTGCCCCAGGCCGAATCGTCACGGCTGTAGGGCAAACGAAGAAAGCCATGATGGCGGCCATCCTGATCAAACGGGATCGTGGCAGATATCGGGTTTGGTTTCATTTGTGTATCCTGAGCCACAAGCCTATCGAATCAATTTGCAGCCGAATCATGGATCTATTTCAATTGATTGACAAGTCGGCATTTAAATCTGTTGGCAGTAGGTGTCATATTGATTGTTCCCTGGATTGTCGTCATGTCTGAATCAGTTGATCACGCAGCTGACGCGAGCCCTGATAACGGTTCCGATAAGCCTGCGCGTAGAAAACCCGCCAGAAACGCTTGGCACTACACCCCAGAACTGCCTATCAAGGTGTCACCGTATTTTCGTTGGCCGCCAGATTTTGCAGGTGTTGCTCGCTGGATGGTTGGTGGTTGGTTGCCATTGTCGGAGCGATTGATCATTCTTGGCTTGGCTGTAATTGCCAGCTACTTTTTTTCACCCTCACTGCAACACGCCAGTGAAATTTCATTGTCCTGGGTGGGAACGATTTATGTACGAAACCTGTTGTTGATGAGTCTTGTCGCAGGTGGGCTGCATGTTTACTTTTACGTCTGGCGGGTGCAAGGCGATGAACTTCGTTTTGACACACGACCCTTTGCTGAGAAAAGCCGAGTTTTTACCTTTGGCTCGCAGGTTCGAGACAATATGTTCTGGACTTTGGCTAGTGGCGTAACAGTCTGGACCTTCTATGAAGTTGTGATGTTCTGGGCACTTGCCAACGGTTATGCACCAGCATTGTCGATGCCTGCAGATTTAATCTGGTTGGTGGTGCTGATATTTCTATTGCCGATGTGGGAGACCACTCACTTCTTTTTAATTCATCGTTTGATTCATTCATCGAAGCTGTATAACAAAGTACATGCGCTGCATCATCGCAATACCAATGTGGGTCCGTGGTCTGGGTTATCGATGCACCCGGTTGAGCATATGGTTTATCTCAGTACGGTATTGATTCATTTTGTTATTCCGTCCTCACCATTGCTCATCACGTTTCATCTGATGTACTTCACCTTGTCGGCGGCAACTACACATACCGGCTACCAGGGGATTGTCAGACGCGGAAAACTGATATTGCCTTTGGGTACATTTCACCACCAGCTGCACCATCGATACTTCACTTGTAACTATGGTGGGCTAGAGACCCCTTGGGATCAATGGACGGGCTCATTCCATGATGGCACTGAAGCCTCTCATTCGGCGTTTTTGTCGCGTCGAAAAAGCTCGGGGAAAACCTCTGCCTGAGGCGCGTTTGCGTCTTGTTTGCGCCATAAGTGCGTCTAAATATTGTATACATCTTGTATTATCTTCAGCTTTGTGTCAGAACTAGCTGACGATAATTGCAGGACCACTCGGTGAAGGATTCGAAAAAACACAACTGCTACCTGGATTTGAAACAGCAGGTGCTGACGCTCACGCTTAGCCCCGGCAGTGCGCTCGATGAAGTTGCTCTGTCTGCGGAGTACGGTCTATCAAGGACGCCGCTTCGGGAAGTCATCCAACGTCTGGCTGGAGAAGGGTATTTGTCGCTGGCATCGAATCGAGGTGCGTTTGTCTCATCGATGGATCTCAATACCATGCGTAGCTTTTTCCAAAGTGCACCAATGATCTATGCAGCGATTGCACGACTTGCCTGTGAACAGGCGACCAAAGATCAGATCAATGCAGTGAAGAAAACCCAGATGCGGTTCAAAAAAGCAATGAAGCTTGCCAATGCCTCTGAAATGGTTGTGAATAATCATCGACTGCATGAAGAAATAGGAGAGATGGCTGCATCGCCTTACCTGTCGCCGAGTCTTGGAAGGTTGCTTATTGACCATGCTCGCATGAGTCAGCGTTTTTATCGTGTTCGCGAAGCTGAATCCAAGCAACGCATTTTAAAAGCCTCTGAGCAACACGATGCAATGATCGATGCTATTGAGCAGCGGAACCCATCGCAGTGTGTTGATCTGACTTTGGAACATTGGGAATTATCGCGGCGCGACTTGAACAAGTACGTGATGCCTGATCCTCTGCCAGTTGACGCAGCCGTTGAGCTAGTGGGTTGATGACCATGAAATTTGAAGGAATCTATACGCCACTCGTCACACCGCATACAGATACGTTTGATATTGAACGTGACAAGTTTGCAGAGACTATCGAGTTGCTGATCGGTGCTGGTGTTTCTGGTTTGATCGTCGCGGGCACTACCGGTGAATACTATGCGCAAACCTTCGACGAGCGACTTGAATTAATGAAACTGGCGCATTCTATTATCAAAGGACGTGTGCCACTGATTATTGGAACTGGCGCAATCAGAACGGAGGACAGTATCTATTTTGCGCAGGCTGCAAAAGCCGTTGGGGCTGATGCTCTGTTGGTGGCTACTCCACCTTATGCGTATCCCACGGGACGTGAAATTGCTTTGCATGCGCTGGCCATTGATCGTGAAGCAAACCTGCCCATCATGTTGTACAACTACCCAGGTCGCATGTGCGTGAACATGGATGAAGAGACTCTGGATCGCCTCGGCCGTAGCCCGAACTTCTGCGCCATTAAAGAAAGCTCAGGTGATCCGAATCGATTACATATGCTGGCTCGCGATTATCCGCATATACAGTTGTCTTGCGGAATGGATGACCAGGCTTTGGAATTTTTTGCCTGGGGAGCGCGTTCCTGGGTTTGCGCTGGATCAAACTTCGCACCGGAAGCTCACATCTCTCTCTATAAAGCCTGCGCCATTGAAGGTGACTTCGACAAAGGCCGTAAGATCATGTCGGCAATGTTGCCACTGATGCGAGTACTGGAGCAGGGCGGAAAGTTTGTGCAATGTATCAAGCATGGCCTGACGCTCAGAGGTATAGATGCAGGGCCACCGCGTAAGCCTTTACAACCACTGAACAAGGACGACAAGCGAGAGCTTGCTGAGGTAATACGCACCATGAATCTGACCATCGATCGCATTGAGCAGGAGACATCCGCATGAGTGACCTTCTGACACGTGACGAATACGTCTCTATCGCACAGAGTCTGGATTTGCCCCGAGCAGCTTTTATTGATGGCAAATATCAAAAAGGGCATGGGGATATATTGGTTTCTCACAATCCAGCGACAGCTGAGCCCCTGTGCGAGATCGCTGCCTGCAATGATGACGATGTTGATCTTGCAGTGGCCAAGGCGCGCGAAGCCTTCGATCAAGGTGCGTGGGCAAAAGCACATCCATCAGAGCGCAAGGATGTATTGATTCGCTTATGCAAACTGATAACGCGTAATCGTCGTGAGCTTGCCGTGATGGAATCACTCGACAGTGGTAAACCCATACGTGATTGCGAAACTATAGACTTGCCGGAAACTTTACATACGATCAAGTGGCATGCGGAAGCGGTTGACAAGATCTATGACCAGACTGCTCCGGTAGGTGACGACGCAGTAGCGATGATTGTGCGCGAACCGGTCGGAGTAGTCGCTGCTGTTTTACCGTGGAACTTTCCCTTGTTGATGCTTGCCTGGAAGATGGCACCAGCACTTGCCGCAGGCAACAGTGTCATTATCAAACCGGCAGAGCAAACAAGCCTGACAGCACTTCGCGTTGCCGAGCTCGCGATGGAGGCGGGTATTCCACGTGGTGTGTTTCAAGTTTTGCCTGGTACTGGTGAGGCGGTAGGTGAGCCGCTTGGACGACACCCCGGTGTGGATATGCTGAGTTTTACCGGCTCAACCGAAACAGGGCGACGTTTTCTGCACTACTCAGCAGACAGTAATCTCAAGAAGGTCGTACTCGAATGTGGTGGAAAAAATCCAGCCATCGTGCTTGACGACGCCGAAGAGCTCGACCTGGTTGCCGAACATATCGTCAACGGTGCCTTTTGGAACATGGGTGAGAATTGCTCAGCGTGCTCACGGCTTATTGTGCATGAAGCGGTAAAGGCTCCTTTGCTTGAACATATTGTTGCGCGTGTCAGAGACTGGAAAACGGGTGACCCCCTGGATCCTGGAAATCATCTGGGCGCATTGGTTGATCGTGAGCATTGCGACAAGGTTGAGCACTACCTTTCTCAAGCAAAAGATGTAAACACCCTGGTAGGTGGGACGTCCAAGGATTGTTTTGTTCAACCAACCATATTTGATGATGTATCGCCAGCACATGTGTTGGCCAACGATGAAATATTTGGCCCGGTGTTGTCTGTCATGACAGTGTCATCGCTCGAGCAAGCCATTGAGCTTGCCAATTCAACTGACTATGGATTGACCGCAAGTGTTTTCAGCGCTAATGGCAAGCGTGCTATGCGGGCAGCCCGTGATATCAAGGCAGGCACGGTGACCATCAACTGTTTTGGTGAAGGGGATATATCAACACCGTTTGGTGGTTATAAGCAATCCGGTTTTGGTGGGCGAGACAACAGTCTGCATGCGCATGATCAATACACGGAATTGAAAACCATCTGGATGGATTTGTCGGATCCCGCTTCAGGTGACAAAGTGTTATGAGCGATAAAACCTCATCGCCTAATTTGATGAAAGGCCGAACCCGTCGTGGTGGACGTGCGGCCTTAAGGAAGAAACGCCAGCAGCGGGATACAACAATGTTGCCGGCGCTAAAGCGCCAACTGCCATTGACTGAGCCAATGTCACCAGAGCAGGTGGCAAAGATTGATGATGCGTCCATGGCGATTCTGGAAGATGTCGGCGTTATCTTTCGTGATGATCAGGCTATCGCTGATTGGCGAGCTGCAGGTGCCGATATACGTGATGGTGATCGTGTACATCTTGATCGGCATCTGGTGCGTGAACTGATCAAGAGCATACCGTCAAGCTTTACCTATCACGCAAGAAACCCAGATAACAATTTGCCGTTTGGCAATGATCATTCAATCTTTATCCCGATGACCGGTGCGCCTTATCTTCGGGATCTTGATGACAAGCGGCGTGGACCAACGCTCGATGACTTGGCGAATTTTCACAAACTCTCGCATATGTTGCCTGCGAT
>CAZQOI010000138.1:0-5617 GCA_964594905.1 uncultured Granulosicoccaceae bacterium | reverse complement strand
TTGCTCCAATTGCAGGTTCTATTGCACCGTTAGCGTAGAAAGACCAACTGGAAATATATGCGTAAGCCCCGACTTGTGAAATAGAAAAGAGGTTAAGACTCTCTGCTTTTACAGATCGCCCGGGTGTGCGATAACCTTGTTTGTCACGACTACGCCATTTGCAGATACCATTACGCGATTGCACCCGCAACAGTGTGCCAATAGGGCAGTCTTGCTCGTCCAGTTCGATCATGAAACCACCACCGAGACCGAATTGAGTTATATCGTTATAAGTCACTTGGCTATCGTCATAAGCGACGTGCAACTGACTGAGCCTTGCCGAACTTAATATTTGTTTTGGCAGGCCGTCTGGTGGGGTATAAAATACATCAGTCAGCACAAGATGTTCGCGTACTCTGGATTCCCAACAAAAATCCCAGACAGCTCCATTGTCAAACTGCTCGGTCACTCGATCATTGCCGCTGCAGCGCGGTGACGTGACAGACTGAGCACCTGCCTGCGGTATCAACAGCGCAAGTAAAAACAGCGCCAGGTAGAGTTTTGCCATCACTGTTGACCCAAGCTAAAAGGCGACTGTGATGACCAGTCAAAAGGAAGAAGATCGAAACCAACCGTAATTGACGTTATTGCTGGTCTGTCTTCTGCGCGCGATTGCCAAATGCGACTTTGTTGATGCCAAAGTGTTACTGCACCATCAAGCGTTTCACCGTTCACGTAGTCATCAAGTGAGCTACCACAGCTTCCGTTTACAACTGAATTATGTAATGCGTGTCTTTCGCACTCATCACTATTGGTAAAGGCGACATCGAACTGAGCCCAGTTCAGGTCACGACTGCTATAGGCGTAGCCGCTGTTGGCAGGGTCAAGATAATAACCTCGGCCGCTTGATTCATCTCGTACACGCCAGCCTCGGAAAGCTTTTCTATCAACCTTACGATACGCTTCGGTTGTCAAGGCTGATACTTGCATGGGGCGTGTGTTTCCAACTTCCTCGCGAAGTTGGAAATTAAATTCATCGGCTTGATCAGCGGACTCTCCATCAATCCCGAAAACTATTCGCCAACTGCTCAAGATCGTAGCGGGCACTGCCGTTTGTGCGGTGGTTCGCGACGCGGTGTCAACCCCGATAGTTCCCGACAAACTGATTTCAGGTGTGACGACACCATCCTCGTGCAGGCTTATAGAGGTGGTCCATACATAGGTTCCGCGACGTGACGCAACTTCGATTTGCCAGCGCGAACCATGAATTGCAGGGCGTCCACCGAATTTCGCCAGTACTCCGGTATCGAATTCTGTAGTGCACAAAATATTGCCAGCGCTCTGAATGGGTAGAATCTGTCCTGAACAGCTTGTCTGATCGAAAGGCAACGCGGACAAGCCACCCAAACCTGTATCACCACGGATAGCGACACCAAATTGTGCGTCCGCACTGGCTTCGTCGTGATGGTGCATCAGGATCTGCGCTGGATGAATTTGGTCAATCACAGATCGGGATATATCACCAGGTGCGCGATAGCGCAGTGACTTGAGCTCTAAACCGTGCGCATCATCCAACACTGCACAGGTTGACCACGCGGCGCCTGAGTCAAAGCCGTGTGTCAGTATTATTCCGTTACTGCATTCTTCGTCGTTGGCGTACACATTCACACAGAACAACAATAGAGTGCAGAGTAGTGTCCATTTGTAAACCTTAGCCTTCATGACTGTTACCAACGACCGATTTCACGCACCTCACCAGAGGCAAAGTGTACGACTGGCTCTGTGGCGAAGACGGTACGAGTTTCGTCAAACAACGACAACAATGCACAACGTTCAACTGCGCAAATGTGCACAGGATCGTTTGGTTCAAACACAACTGCTTTGACATTCAATTGATCTAACGGTGGAAACTTGTCGCGCAATGTTGAAACGTTAAGTAATGCAATGGCATGGTCAATCTCGTTTTGATTCAACGGCAGGTGCACCGAGTTCACTATTGAATCTTTCTTGATTTGATTTTCAGCAAGATCAATATCGAGGCGTCTGGCAAGCTGTGATGAATGATCAAACTGGTACACGAGCACAAGCTTTGCCTGGTTCCGGTTCTTTTGTTCGGCGGACTCAACGGTGATTGTCTGGACGCCCAGAGTACTCTCAGAGCGCCGTCTTTGACTTACTTCTGACCACGGGTGTGTGTCAGCCAGTGTCATTGCCCGGAGCACGTCCTCGGCGCTGATTTCGGCTGCCCCAGCGAGACTGGAGCCCAGCATCAGGAGCACGGCTGCGATCTGGTGTATAAAGCGGTTCATGTCACATCTAATGATACGTGTCTGGCCCCTATGAGTCGTGATTGGATCTACTATTTTGGCTACGGATCACTGGTAAACCGTGATACAAGACCCCCGGATGAGCAATCGATCAGGGCGCGCCTGTCAGGCTGGGGCCGTGTTTGGGGGCATCGCGTGCAAGGTGAGGGTCAACATAGTGGCAGTTGCTCGCTGACTGTTGCCAAATCGACAGGTTTCATAGACGGTGTTGTGGTAGGAATGCCAGCGGCTGATTTGCCCGTTCTTGATCAACGTGAGCGAGGCTACGCCCGTTTATCTTTACCGCTAAAAGAGTTTGATCTTGACGGATCAATCGATGCGGAATTTATCTCTGTTTACCAGTCGCTTCCCGTTAATCGAGGCTATGCAACTGAGTCCAGTCCGATCTTGCTCAGTTACGTGGACTGTGTTTTGGCTGGCTACGAGAAGCAATTTGGCAACGCAGGCCTATCAGCATTTATGCAAAGCACTGATGGCTGGCACGGCAAGATTGAAAATGACCGGCATTCACCACGCTATCCTCGAGCCATAGAGCTTAGCCCTGAGACGCATAAGCGATTCGATCAAGCGTTGTACAATACCATCCATGGAAATAAGTAATTACTACACCTCGGTCGATGACGTTGTTTCATTTTCCGAGCAAGGGGCAAGTGACTTTGCCAAAGGGATCGCCGGTGATTTCAACCCGATACACGATCCAGGCGGCAAACGTTTTTGTGTACCGGGAGATCTTCTCTTTGCCGTCATACTGCTTCGCTTCGGTGTGGCTGAAAACACTGAAATTCATTTCGCTGGTCTGTTGACGGCTGATAACACACTGTCGCTTCCACCATCTGTAGATGAATCTCAAATGATCAAAGACAATCGGGAGCGTGATGTATTGAACGTCCTGATGTCTGGCACGCGCTATACAGATAATCAGTTGATCAATAATATTGCGACGGCTTACGTTCGCTTTTCTGGTAAAACCTTTCCGGACATTCTGGTTCCATTGATGCGTGAGTCAAACGTGATGATAAATCCACAGCGGCCTTTGGTTATCTACAAAGATATGTCCATTGGCTTGAATAGCGACGCTACCGAGATTGATAATACAAACATAGAGCTTAATCTTGATCATGCTGACTTAATCCCTGATGGCCGCAAAGGATCAGTTACGCTGACGTTCAGGATTGATGCGAATGGACAAAAAATAGGTGTAGGGCGCAAAAACATGGTGTTGAGTGGCTTACGCGAGTTCGATGAGGACGCCATGCGTGGCGTTGTCGATGAATACAATACCCGTCGCGCGCAATATGCGGAGACAAAAAATGCAGTGTAATGAAGCGCTGACTGCTCTGGTTACTGGTGGTGCATCAGGTCTGGGCGCGGGTACAGTCGCCCACCTTCGCTCACTTGGCTGTCATGTTGTTAGTACAGATCTACCACAAAGCGATGGGCTTAACGTTGCCGAATCAGTTGGCGCACACTTTATTCCCTGTGATGTCAGCGATCCAGGCAATATCAAATCGATGGTTGAACAAGCTCAAGCCAAAGCTGGCTCAATAAGGCTTCTTGTTAACTGCGCCGGTATCGCTCCTGCGGCACGCACTGTTTCCCGTGATGGGCCGCACTCGCCAGAATTGTTTGCCAAAGTCATCAATATCAATCTGATAGGAAGCTTTGTGGTGTCATCTGAAGTTGCCAGTCACATGGCTAGCAATGAACCACTGAGCGACAGTGACAATGAACGTGGCGTCATCATCAACACTGCATCAGTAGCGGCGTTTGATGGTCAGATTGGTCAGGCCGCTTATGCCGCATCAAAAGCTGCTGTTGCTGGCATGAGCTTACCTATGGCTCGCGACCTGTCATCGCTTGGTATTCGTGTGTTGGCGATTGCCCCGGGTATATTCGCGACCCCAATGGTGACCGGCATGCCGGAAGAAGTGCAGGAAAGTCTCGCTGCACAAGTGCCTTTTCCGAAACGGCTCGGTCTTGCCAAGGATTACGCGGCATTAGTTCAACATATCACTGAGAACACAATGCTCAATGCTGAAGTCATTCGTTTGGATGGCGCCATCAGAATGGGCATGCGCTAACGTGTCTTCGGCGGTGCCCACGAACGATGCACTGGATATTTTGCAAACCATCTATGGTTACGACGCGTTTCGTGGCCAGCAACAAGCGATTGTCGATACCGTTATCAGTGGTGGAGATGCGCTTGTATTAATGCCAACCGGTGGTGGCAAATCATTGTGTTACCAAATACCGTCACTTGCACGGCGAGGCACTGGCGTTGTCATATCGCCGTTGATCGCACTGATGCAGGATCAGGTAGACGCTTTACGAGCGCTGGATCTCAATGCGGCGTTTATTAATTCCTCAATGCATCAGGATGCGATTGCTGACACCGAGCAGGCCTTGTTGTCCGGTGAACTAGACATGCTTTATGTCGCTCCCGAAAGACTCCTGATGCCGAGGATGCTCGAGTTACTGGATGCATCGGATATCGCACTGTTCGCTATCGACGAAGCGCATTGCGTGTCGCAATGGGGTCATGATTTCCGCAAAGAATATCTCGGCTTGTCAATACTAGCCAAACGCTACCCAGACACACCACGTTTGGCTTTGACTGCCACGGCCGATGAAAGAACTCGCGAGGAAATTGCTACCAACCTGCAGCTTGGTAAAGCGCAACGTTTCGTTAGTAGTTTTGATAGACCAAACATACGCTACACGATTGGTGAGCCGCAAAATGCACGCGAATCCATGCTGAGTTTTCTTAACGCACACCATCGTGGTGATGCCGGTATCGTGTATTGCCTGTCGCGAAAAAAGGTTGAACAAACTGCGCAGTGGTTAAATGATCAAGGCATTGAGGCTGTTGCCTACCATGCGGGTATGTCCGCAGAGGATCGTCAACGTAATCAATCCCGCTTTTTGAGAGAAGATGGCTTGGTGGTTGTTGCAACCATAGCGTTCGGCATGGGCATCGACAAACCTGATGTGCGCTTTGTTGTTCATCTGAATTTACCCAAGAGCGTTGAAGCCTACTATCAGGAAACTGGACGAGCAGGGCGCGACGGTGAAGCGGCCCATGCCTGGATGGCTTATGGGTTGCAGGATGTCATCAATCTTCGCGCGATGATGTCCCAATCTGACGCTGACGAACAACACAAGCGTCTTGAGCATCAAAAGCTGGAGGCCATGCTCGGGCTTGCCGAGCTTCACAGTTGCCGACGCCAGGCCTTGTTACGCTACTTTGGCGATCATCAAGACCAACCTTGTGGCAATTGTGATAACTGCCTGGAACCACCCGAGACCTGGGA
>CAZQOI010000137.1:0-5626 GCA_964594905.1 uncultured Granulosicoccaceae bacterium | reverse complement strand
GAGCGTGTCGAGCATGCCAAGCAAAATTCCCACGCACGAGCCGATCACCATAGCGACGACAAACGCGGCTATGACTCGCAATAGTGTGGCTGTTAGGTGGAAGATTAGTTCTCCAGAAGAGAACTCTGTTACCAGTGCTTGCCAAACATCAGCAGGTGCGGGCAAAGACCGCATATTGAGGGAGGTAGCCGCAAATTGCCATAACATCAACAGCAGTAACAACGACACAACGGTGGTGGCTATAGCACCACCACGGCGAGTCATGATTGAATCACCATTAGAGAATCCGAACTGGTCAAGCAATGATCAATAGACCTTGCTGTCCCAGTAGGTACCTTCAGCCATGACCTTGGAATCCCCAACTAGCTTCGCGCCACCCAAGCCTTCCAACACGCTATAAACGATCGCAGCATCCACGATTTCTTCATCGATATCGCGAACTGGAATCCCCTCTCGGAATCGATCCCTTAGAACGGCTAGCGCATCGGGGCCATCCTTAATGGCACCAGTATCTTTTAGACGTTGCCATTCTTCGTCTGATTTTTTAAGTAGCGCTTTTGTTTGGCGAGAGGCTTTTATAAAAGCTTCTGCTGCGGGGTTTTGGCTAGCCCATTGTTCATCAAAAACATATCCAATGGATGATATTGGACCACTCGCGCCAAGAGCAATGGCAGCGTCCTCAGCGCTGATAACTCGCCTATACCCTTCAGCTTCAAGACGTGCACAGTAATGCCAAAAGTTAAGCATGGCATCGAGTTCGCCTTGTTTTGTTTTTTCTGCCAGTAATGGGGGAGCGCCAAACACGATTTCATTTTCAGCCGCTAGATCAAAGTCGTGATCTTGTTTAGCCATACCTTGCAACAGTAACCATGATTTATCGAGTGGCCCACCCGCTACGCCAATTTTTAATCCCTTTACATCAGCTAACGTTTTTACCGTACTGTTCCCGGCTACCATAAGCGAACCCACTGATGAGCTATACGGTGCAAACGTTAATGGCACACCCTCCGCTCGTTGTCGCGATACCCACAGCCAATCTGACACGATGATATCTACAGCACCGCCTTGAAGTGCTATCTTGGTGGCATCGCCACCGGCGAAAGGAACAATTTCAAGATCGATTCCATTTTGATGATCAAAGCCTGCATGTTTAAGTGCTTTTAGCTCCCAATTAACAGTACCAAACTTTAGTACGCCAACCTTAACCGGAGTGAGATCAGCGGCTATCACGCTATGGCTTGTAAACAGTGATAAGGCCACTATCAACAATAGTGAGAGCAACCTTGATTTTGTCCTACTGAATTTCATACAAACTCCCTAACAAATAGAAATCGTGTCTCACGATATATGCCTTTAGTAAATCATATGTTGTCGCCAGATGCACCTCTGTTAAGGCTGAGCGTACTGCTGCTGTCGGTTATCTCCAACGTTGTAAACTCAGGGTTCCAGCGCGTAGGCACACCGATCTCATGTACCGAGATCCCTGTATAAAAGTGCGACAAATTGACCCAATTAGCCCACTCTCGCCAATTTTTTTCTACTGATGAGTTTGATTGTTGAGATTCATGAACTTTAGGTGGGAATATCCAGAGTTGTGCATCCTCAATTACTTGATATTTAAAATTGAACATAGTAAAAACAAAGGTGGCATCAGTACGTGATGTTTTGCTCGTTAGGGAATACTCAACGGTTGGAGGGGATAAGTGAAAAAAATGAAATTTACAAAAGTAGCGGCTTTGGTAGCCGGATTAACCATGTCTGCATCGGTGGCTGCGAATATAGGCGTGTTCGCGACTTCTGGTAAAACCATGGGGGATCATACGTTCATTGAACAGGGTGGTGATAAGGCTGAGAATATTAAAAAAGTACTGTCCAGAATTAAACTGCCACCTGGATTCAAAATCGATCTCTACGCAATAGTGCCTGATGCACGTGACATGGCCATGGCACCGCAAGGTACAGTTTTATTCGTCGGAACACGCAAAGACAAGGTGTGGGTTGTTTCTGATCGTGATAGAGACGGCGTTGCTGACGAAGTAAAAGACTTTGCGCCATCACTGACATTTGATGTGCCTAATGGTGTGCAGTTTAGTAAGGATGGTTTTCTGTTTGTAGCGGAACGCAACCATGTCCGAATGTTTCCGGCGGCCGAGTTTTTCTATGAAGGCCCCGACGTAGTAGCAGTGGATATCGTGCCTAAAGGTGAATTGATTCCAGTTGAAGAGGAAAGCTATAACCACACAGCCCGTGTAGTTGACATTGGCCCGGACAATAAACTCTATATATCACTTGGTCAGCCGTTCAACGTAGCTCCGCCAGATAAAGCGGAACTTTATAAAAAGACGGGTATTGGTGGCATCATTCGAATGAACCGTGATGGTTCTAATCGTGAAGTCTATACCTACGGTGTTCGAAACTCCGTTGGTCAGGATTTTCATCCGGTAACTGGTGAGCTTTGGTGGACTGATAATCAGGTTGATGGCATGGGTGACGACATACCACCTGGTGAGCTAAATCGCCAAACTGCTGCGGGTCAACACTTTGGTCATCCTTGGTTTGGTGGTGGCACCGTACGTGTGAGCGACTTTGGCTACGATAAGGAAGAGGTGCCTGATGGCATTATTCATCCTGTGGTTGAAACCACAGCACACTGTGCAGATCTTGGGATGGCTTTCTACTCTGGTAAGCAATTCCCGGCCAAGTACAAAAACGGGATCTTCGTTGCGCAGCATGGTTCTTGGAACCGCACGACACCTTGCGGCGCACGTGTCATGTTTGCTCAAATTGATGATGAAGGCAATGCTACCTCTTGGGAACCGTTTGCCGAAGGTTGGTTAAATGAGAACGGCGAATATGATGGACGGCCTATGTCGGTTACGCCAATGAAGGATGGTTCTATGCTCGTATCGGACGACTATGCTGGCGCAATCTATCGCATTTCGTACGACGGTTCATAACCCGTAAATAAAAACCACGCCCTGGCCGAAATGGCCGGGGCTTGGTTGGAGATTTCATGTTCAAGCAATTTTCGATGGGCGCGGCACTGTTGCTGTTTAGCCTGTCATCGTTTGGTGCAGATATGGCCAAAGGGAAGGCCTTGTCGGCCCAATGCTCAGTTTGCCATGGTAAGGACGGTATCGCTAAAGATCCTGAATCACCTAACTTGGCCGGCTTAAGCCCACTTTACATAGAGAAAACCATTGTTGATTACCAAAAAGGCTTGCGAGAAGATCGTCGCATGAGCATTATCGCCAAAGCCCTTTCTATGCAAGACATCAAAGATTTAGCGGCCTGGTACTCCGCTTTTGAAATAACAGTTAAAGAGCCGAGCATGTGATCTTTATTGCAAAATCTCTTTACGAGCAAGACTCGTTGCCAGGCAGAAGCATAGTCTGGCTGATTGTTTCATTTTTTTTTCTTCTCTTCTGTACCCAAGCCCGCATTGCCAATGCATCCACCGCTGTCATTAGCAATGAGCGTTCAGGTGATCTCATCTTTATGGACGCCTCGGGTAAAACGACTGATGTCGTACCGCTCTGTTCTCGCCCACGTGGAATGACACAACACCAACAAACGGCGTCTTTATTCGTTGCTTGTTCTGATGACGGTGAGGTGATCGAGTTTGATTTGAAGTCGAAGCAAATCGTACGCGTGTTTTCAAATCTACCAGGAGCCATGTCACTGGCAACTCACGAAGCGTCAAATCGCTTAGTGATATCTAATGAAGGGTCGGCTAGTGTGACTGTGTTAGGCACGCATTCTGGAGAGGTGCTTGCAGTCTTGCAAACAGGGCATGAACCAGATGGTGTTGCGATTACTGAAGACGGTGGAATGATATTTGTGGCATCAGAGAATGCCGGTATAGTCCATGTATTCGATGGCCAATCTTATGCGCCGATTGAGCGCATCGTCACTAGCTTGCGGCCCCGTAGATTGGCCATTCGAGACAATGAACTTTGGGTATCGTCAGAAATGGGCAGCCGCGTGGAGCTATTCGACATAAGCACCATGCAAAAAATTGACGAGATTATATTCGCACCTCGTGGGTTTCGTAGTGAGCAACTAACTCCTGTGGATATTCTTTTTGATCATGCTCATGCGACTGCTTTTGTTGCATTGGGTTCAGCCAATCATGTCGCTATTGTGGATGCCGATGAGCGTGAAATTCTAAAGTACATATTGGTCGGAAGGCGTCCATGGGGGCTTGGCATTACGCCTGACGGTGATCATCTTTTCGTGCTGAACGGGCTTTCAGATGATGTCACGATCATTGATATTGAAGCACAACGCCCGGTACGAACCAGCCGCACTGGGCTTGTTCCTCATTCAGTGGAAATACTAAAGTGATGACTCGGTTCTGTATTTTCGTGGTGTGTTTGTTATTGGCCAGCCCAGTGTTCTCTGATACGCTGGATATCACTATCGTCAGTCTCAAATCGGAACACCGATCGCAAGTAGGTAAAACTTTCGCTGGCATCACCGTTGAATCACACCGGCCGGTGCACCGAGCGGTTGAGTTGGCGGTTTATGAGTCTTCTACTTTGTTTGAAACTGTTGGCATACAAGCCAATATCAAACTGCTTGAATTGGAATCAGCTGTCAGCTTTGAAGAACAACTAGCCGAAGTGTCCAAATCGGGCATGTTGATTTTAGATTTGCCACAAGAGGCAATGGTGAAAGTGGCCAAGATCGGCAATGACATGAAAACGGTGGCTTTCAATGTTCGACACAGTGACGCCTCATTAAGAGAATCGTTATGTTTGCCGTATGTTTTCCATACCATACCGTCCGATGGAATGTATTTTGATGCCCTAGGGCAATTCTTGGTATATCGAGGGTGGCGAAAAGTGCTGTTGATAAAGGGGCCATCAGATCAAGACTCGAGGCGTGCACAGTCTCTGCTGAGAAGTTTGAAAAAATTTGGTACGTCCATTGTTGATGAACGTACATTCACTCTTTCTCACCACCCTGATGATAGAGACGAGAATAGACCTGATTTTTTAACTGGTGGCGTTTCCTACGATGTCGTGGCGGTTATCGATTCGCAAAAGGATTATGGACGTTATTTTCAGTACAGCACACGCAGCGCAAGGCCCGTAGTAGGGGATGTGGGACTTACACCAAGGAGCTGGCACTTCGCGCTGGAACGATATGGGGCTCCACAATTAAACGAACGTTACAGGCAATTTAAGCCCGACGCATCGATGAGCGCTCAGACAGCCATGACCGACGCGGAATTTGCAGCCTGGAGTGCAGTCAAGTTGATCACCAACAGCATCAATAGCCGACCGCAGGACGAGAATTTAAATCTGCATGCTGTATTAACAGACCCGGATTCACAAGTAGATCTGTATAAAGGTACCCGTGGCTCCGTGCGGCTGTGGAATCATCAATTACGTCAGCCAATATTGTTGGCAGCGCCTCAAGCGGTCATCGCCGTCGCGCCTATGCCCAAGTTTTTACACCCAAAACACTATGTCGATACGCTTGGTCTTGATAAGCCTGAGTCTGATTGTCAATTGAGTGACCACGACTAGTTGTTCAGTGGGGATATCCAATTTCTCATAAGTAGACAAGCCATTGGTAGGTCGCAATGCGCTACCAATGGCATTAACTAAAAAACAGT
>CAZQOI010000136.1:0-5647 GCA_964594905.1 uncultured Granulosicoccaceae bacterium | reverse complement strand
TCCCAGGCAAACACCAACAACTCCTCTCCGTTACTGGAGGATGCTAATTGTATATCGACAGTTGCCTGCAACATCGGCAACGAGTAAGCATCACTGATAGTGGCTTGATCATTCGTGATGGTCAGCCGTTGAATAGCAAGTCCTGCATCAGTCATGACTGCAAGGTGAACCGCATCCAGTGCGCGTGATACACCAAGGCTACTAGCATAGGTTTCACTCGCAGAGGCGGTTAGAAGGGTGCTGGTTTGCCAACCGCTGGCGTTATCGGTGACCAAGACAAGGGATTCGGCAGTTGATAACAGCACGCGCTCACCATCACCAGAGACGTACAGCTTTGCAGCACTGTTGCTTGATTCGTCACTGATAAAAGATGATAGATCGAGTTCCGATGTGGCAAACCACGACTCCCCCAGACGCTCAAGGATAATAAGCCTTGGGCCGGCAATAGACACGACCGACGATGCATCATCCGATTCGTTGGAGAATACAGCTATCGTATCGCCACTTGTGGATAGTGCGACTTCCAAGCTGCGAGTAGTGGAGACAAACTCACTGAGACTAGTGGTACTTGCGTAACCCCATGCGGAGCTGTTTCGAAGGTATATGCTTACGCTGCCAGCCAGTGGTTCAGCGATAACGCTGATGCTTCCATTGTCATTGATGGCTACCGACTGGCCAAAGGCTTCGCCATTGAGTGATACGGCTGGGGCTAGTGTCTGGATCGATTCAAGTGCACGCCCAGTGACAGCTTTTCGAAGCGAACTGACACAATCGTTGGCATCGCATAATTCTATTCGGTATTGACGAGAATGCCATGGCAGTTGATGCGTAATTATCGGCAATCTATACGATGTATCGCTCGTGGGTATCGCATCGCTGATCAACCATTCTTCGCTACTTGTCGTATCGAAAGCGTACAAGCTTGTACGGGTTAGCTGAGGCCTGTTATCCCAGCTGAACTCCAGCAAGCTCGGTTGGACGTTGATAGTTAGTTCTGGCGCGACTGGTGCGAGCAATGCGTCGTTGGATAAATCAGCTGTCACGTTGCTGATATCAGCTCCGCCAAGCTCGGGTTCTCGTGATGAGGAACCGTCACAGGCAGCAAGCAGCAGTACCAGGCTGACGGCAGTTAGTGTCAGGTGATGGGAGTGACTGCGAGTTTTTCTGAAAAACGTACTGCTCACGTGACATTCTCAGACAGGATGGGGTGCCGAAAAGCGGCGGTGACGATAACTTCGGCTAAACGAAGTATTCGGTATTAGCCGTCTGAAAAAGTTGTCCGAAGCGTGACATCACCGCCGTGTCTGAGACTGCAAGAATTGAACCGCCGCCAGGGTATGTCAGGCCTCGTCTTGCGGCGGTGAGGATGGCCGCACAATTGGCGTTTTTAACGTGTCTATCGCATCCTGCAAACCATCAACGGTCAGTGGGTGCATTCGATCAGCCATGAGCTCACGCGTCATGCGTACTGATGGGGTTCTGTCCCACCATTCTGGCTCCTCGGGATTGAGCCAGACACAATGTGGAAAAGCGTCTTGTAAACGCCTTAGCCAGACCGCTCCTGCTTCCTCGTTCCAGTGTTCAACACTACCACCCGGCATGGCAATTTCGTAGGGACTCATCGTTGCATCACCGACGATTACCAAGCGGTAGTCCTTGCCGTAAGTGCGCATTAGTTCGATGGTTGACGTTGTGTGACTGTGTCGACGAGCATTGTCTTGCCAGACACGTTCATACAAAAAATTGTGAAACCAGAATGTATCCAATCGCTTGAACTCCGCGCGAGCAGCAGAAAACAAAGTGGATGACAATTGGGCGTGGTAATCCATCGAGCCACCGATATCTATCAGCAGTAGAATTTTGATTGCATTCTGGCGTTCGGCACGCATATGGATGTCGAGGAGTCCCGCCTTGTTTGCAGTTTCCCGAATGGTAGTGTCCAGATCGAGTGAATCAGGTCTGCCGTCGCGAGCGAGGCGACGAAGCTTCCTTAAAGCCATCTTGAAGTTACGAGTACCGAGTTCTCGAGAGCCGTCCAGGTCTTTGTAACGTCTTTGTTCCCAAACTTTTACAGCACGCCCTTGCCGACGTTGGCCACCGCCTATCGATACCCCTTCGGGATTAAAGCCACCATGACCGAATGGCGATGTACCACCAGTACCAATCCAGCGACTGCCTCCATGATGTTCTTCGGTTTGTTCCTCCAGCCGTTTCGCTAGAGTTTCCATCAATTTATCCCAACCGCCTAGCGCCTCGACCTGTGCTTTTTGTTCATCGCTTAGTTGGTCTGTGTTTGCGAGCTTCAGCCAATGATCAGGTATATCAGCTGTGGCTGCATCAGCAAATGCATCGAATTGCTGCTCTCGACCTGCCCAGTAGTCTCTGAACACTTGGTCGAATCGATCGTACAAGGATTCGTTCTTGACCAGACAAAGGCGCGCGAAGCTGTAAAAGGAATCAAGGTCAAGAGTGCCAACCGATTTTGACATCCCGTCTATCAGGTTTAGCCACTCGGTCAGCGAAATCTTGATCCCTGCGTTACGCAAGTGATCATGAAAATCGAACAGCATCAGCGACCTTGCCGTTTTTTCTGTTTATGCAGGAAGATCAGTCGCTCGAACAGGTGAACGTCTTGCTCGTTCTTCAACAGGGCGCCGTGCATTTTTGGTAACACGGTTCTGAGTTCGTCACTGGCGAGATCATCCGGTGTCATGTCATCGGCAACCAGAAGCTTTATCCAATCTAGTAGCTCTGAGGTCGAAGGTTTTTTCTTTAAGCCTGGCACTTCGCGAAGATCGAAAAATACATCTAGTGCCGCCGACAACAAGTCTTGCTTAACATTAGGATGATGTGCATCGACGATTTGCTGCATTGTGCTTCTATCGGGAAAACTGATGTAGTGAAAGAAACAACGGCGTAGGAACGCATCCGGGAGTTCCTTCTCATTGTTACTGGTAATAATGACCAACGGCCGACGTTTCGCTGTAATTGTTTCCCGGGTCTCGTAAACCTGAAACGACATTCGATCAAGTTCTTGCAACAGATCGTTAGGGAATTCGATATCGGCCTTGTCGATTTCGTCGATCAGGACGACTGTTTGTTCGTCATTGTCAAAGGCCTCCCACAGAACACCTCGGACGATGTAATTGCCGATATCCGCTACCCGATCATCACCTAGTTGAGAGTCACGAAGGCGCGATACCGCATCGTATTCATACAGGCCCTGTTGCGCTCGCGTGGTGGATTTGATGTGCCAGGCATGTAGAGGGCAATTTAGGCGTCTCGCGACTTCAATGGCGAGTTCTGTTTTACCGGTTCCTGGCTCACCTTTGATAAGCAAAGGTCTTTCAAGAGTAAGAGCGGCATCTATTGCAACCTGCAGCTCATCAGTAGTGATGTAAGTGCTCATGGTGTTAGCGTGATCGAACACTGATCATTGGGCCGGTGTCCGCACCACCGAGCAAATGCATGTGAATGTGCATGACCTCCTGGCGACCGTGCTCACGGCAATTGATGATCAGGCGGTAGCCGTCTTTACTGATACCTTCATCGCGTGCAATTTTTTTCGCGACCGTCAGCATGCGACCAAGTACAGCTTCGTCTTCCTCAACGACATCATCAACAGTTGGTATCAGTTTATTCGGCACGATCAACACGTGGGTTGGTAGCTTTGGGCTGATGTCGCGGAAAGCTGTAACCAGATCGTCCTGGAACACCATATCGGATGGAATTTCCTTGCGGATAATCTGGCTGAAAATTGTTTCTTCTGGAGAATCCTTGGGCATAAGTTCGAGCGACCTTGGGTTAAAGAGACTTGAATTGAGCGATTGGCTGGACACATGCCAGTAAGCGTATTCAGATTATACTGCTTGGCTCTGCTACCTGATCAGGAACCCTAGCCAAGATGGGAAATCGACTGTCCAAAATTTACACGCGTACTGGTGATGACGGCACAACCGGGCTGGGTGATGGAAGCCGCACCGACAAAGACGGTGCGCGTGTCAGTGCCTACGGTACAACGGATGAATTAAATTCCATCATTGGGATGGTGCTGGCGCAGCCGCTGCCGGATAAGGTCGACCAAGTGCTCAATGAAATTCAGCATCACCTGTTCGATCTGGGTGGTGAGCTCTGTATTCCCGGTCATCAGGCAATTCAGGATTCACATATAGATTGGCTGGAGACAACTCTGGATCATTTCAATGATGCTTTACCACCGTTAAAGGATTTCATCTTGCCCGGAGGCAGCATGGCCGCGGCAAATTGTCATCTGGCACGAACCGTTTGCCGACGCGCTGAGCGTTATGTGGTCAGTCTGCAGCGCATCGAGGAGGTACCGCCATTTTCAATGAAGTACCTGAATCGTCTGTCCGATCTACTGTTTGTGCTCGCGCGCGTTATCGCCCGACATGATGGAGGTAGCGAGGTGTTGTGGCAGAAAGACCGTACACCGGTCAGCCTTTGATCTGGAGTTTTTGAGCCATGGCCTCAACCGATAAATCGTCGATTCAGCATGCTACTCGGGAAGACTACGCGTGGTTCATGCGGATGCCGACTCGCTGGATCGATAACGATCGATACGGGCATGTAAATAATGCACTTTATTACACTATTTTTGAAAATGTGGTGATGAGTTGGCTTGAGGTGGACCAGGGTCTGAATCCCAACTCGGGGTCAGTACGCTGTTTTACCGCCAAAAATGGATGTCGCTATTTGTCTGCTGTGAAGTACCCAGATGAAATTGATTGCGGTCTTAGGGTTGCGCATATAGGCAATAGCAGCGTACGCTACGAACTTGGCATTTTTTTGACGGAACGTGACCCAATTCGGGCAATGGGACATATCATCGATGTATTCGTTGATGCTTCCACCGAGCGGCCGATACGTATTCCAGATGAGTTTCGCCAGGCGCTCGGCAGTCTTCAGCTTGCTGGGTAGTCTGGCTTTTCCAGACAAGGTAGTGTTGATGTGACTGATGGTTTAGTTGAGTCAAAAATCCCGGGTAAAAAGTTGCGGTCCATAGCCTCGGAGGAATCTATGCAGGATGCCGATTCTCTGGATCAGGAGGAATCGCCGCCATTGGCACCGGCAGTTGTGCTTTTTCTAGCAGCCGTAGCGATTGGTGTTCTTGGGGTGAAGCCTTGGCACCAGCTTTTCGACGTACAGCCGTCCAGTCAACCCAACACTCTGGCAGGCTCTCAGTCTGCTGCCGATAGCGAAAATTGGCAAGCGCCTATGCGACTAGCTGGCAGCTCGCTGCGCAAACAGAATACTGAGGCGCAATCCCTTGCGGGATTGTCTGTTTCTGAATTGTCTGTATCGGGCGAACCAGAAATACCGCACCCTCCTATGCGTCCACCATCCAGCTTCGAAGTTGCAGCCTATTCGCCGGTTGTATTTGGTGAGGTGCAGAGCAAACAATGGTTGGAGCCTGAAACTCGCTTCCCACAAATGATGGTTGCGAGCCTGCATCAGAATCATTCCACTGATTGGAAACCAATGATCAGTTGGCGTAAAACTTCCGGTGGCGAAACGATGTTGCCAGTAGCCAGGGTGCGGTGTGGCGGACTTTCACCGCAATCAGTTGCTCGGCGGGCAGACAAGTTTGATCGCTTGATTGGACAACTGGCCTCTAAATACTCGGTCG
>CAZQOI010000135.1:0-5730 GCA_964594905.1 uncultured Granulosicoccaceae bacterium | reverse complement strand
ATTTGAAACAAGGCACTCCCGTCTCGCGCCACCCGGAATAGACTCACCGGCCCATCACGAAACACCATGTCCGAAATTGCGCCGTATATAGGCCCTTGTTCAGTGCCTCGACCAATCATCGGGTGATTGATCCAGCGCACACCGCCATCATCTGCATGAAACAAGGGGCCTCCACCTCCATGCCACACTAACAGCTGACCACTGTCCAGATCCGGTTCCGTCATATCCAACAAGTAGCCAACCTTGCCAGTAATTGACTTGGCCACCAGTTGAGTGATGGCACCCAATACGTCACCTTCGGAGGCAATGGGTATGGCGTAGTTTTCCTCTAACCAGCTGAATGCAGCTCCTGGGTGCATACCAGGATAGCTCTGCAGTGCAGGCCAATCGCTAACTGCCAGTGCGGCGTAATTATTCTCGGTGCACATGTCCAGCATCGCAAGTGCAGCTCTGGCTTGTAGAGTCAATTGATCATCCGTGACGCCATCAACACGCGCGGCATCTTTGATCAGCGCCAATTCGTTACCAATTCGCGTACCTTCAATTGCATCCATACGTTGCGTCAGCTCATGCATATCATGGTTGGACACTTCAACGCCCAGCTTTGTACGCAGTGCATTAGTTGAGACTTCCATATTATAAAAAGTCATGGCCAGTCCACCAACAACACCAATTTTCGCGTTGGCCAGTTGTTTGACCGCCCCAAGCGCTTGTATCGTTGTTCGTAGCCGAGCGATAAGCGCTACGCTCTCTGGTGCACCGTGGTACCACTGAACCGGTTGTTGCTTTAGATCACGCACCTGCCGCGCGATGGATAGCGACATATTCAATGACACAAAATTATTAAGCTGAATATCACCCGTGCGAATCGGTTCTGGCACAGACCAGAATCCTGCTTTAACTGGTGCTGCCGCGACTGTTCGCGCGACATCACCCATGCTGAAGCCACCGTGCAGCAATAAAATAAAATCTGCACCGGCAGCATCACACTCATCCAATGCTTTCTGGGTATCGTCAGCATTCATCGGAATGTCAGATGCGACAAAAAGTGTTGCAGACTCTTCCTCGCAAAGCGCCGCCAGGGCTTTCTCAGCACGAGACCAAACGTCATATTTTTCAGGAAAGTAACTGGGTAGCGAGGCGCGTATAAGACCAATGGTAAGTTTGTGTGACACAGCGTTCCCCAGAGTTAATCCAGTGCTTTTATGAGTCGTTCCAATCGTGCAATTCCAACCTTGTCCAACCATTGGCGAAGTTCAGTTTCTCCGCCTTTACCAAATATCTCTACGGCGTCTGACCACAGCGCACGACCGCACATAAAGCCGTTGAACGAAACTCCAGCTTCACAGGCTAATTGAAGAGATGCCTCAAACCATTCAAATGGCACACCGGCACTTAAATACACGAGCCCATGTTCACTCGCAGGCGCTGCCGCATCACGAAACGCATCCAATGCTTGCTCGCGGCTCATTTGAGCTTCGCCAAAGCCTTCCACAAAGTTAAGATCAACAGGTACTTCCACTTTAAGCACATCGGCATGGAAACGAGGTTCGGCAAACAGTGCTGTTGCGTCTCGGACCATCGCAGGTTTTATACGTGCATACTCTGCCGTGCCAGGTTCAATGCTCGGGTGATAGACCAGAGGTTCCATCAGATAAGTCAAATTGTGCTCACGACACTGCTCACCTATATCAGCCACCAAGGTTTGCTTTCTGGCGTTTAGCGCTGGATCATCATCGGGCGCGTAGTAAATAAAGAACTTTAGTTGCTTGACGCCAAGCTCTGCATAGTCCGATACCTTCAAGTGCTCTGGCAGCACAGTGATGCGGTCGTCATCTGATATATGGTAAACATCAGCTTCATAGGCAAGCATCGGTGTGCACTGCTTGGGATAGTGAGGCAATAGATCAGACCCCAGTTGCGCATCAACCAAGGCGGTGCTCGCACCTGTACCAAGCACTTCTAATACACAGCGTTTAAATACCAGTAGGTCATTCTCCGTCGCGTTTGCACCGCGGGCTTCGCGCAACGTGGCTTCCAGACCACTGCCAGCATCGATAGCAACGCCATGGAATGTACGGGCCGGAATTCCCACTAGGCTGCCACTCCCTTGGACGAAAATATAGTGGGGAAATGCGGGGAAGCTTGTGGTGCTTGCCAGTAATCCAGCATGGCAGCCGTCGGTGTGAACAGGGATATTGAAAACCCGCTCATTTCCTGTGTGGTTGAAAACGAACCAATCATCGGCGATACATCAGGTATGTTTTTACTCGCTAACAGTGAAGCGACATCGTTATAAACGGTAAGCAATTCCATCATGGTGGTGCCACCCGACCCATTGACCAACACCACAGTAGGAGTTGATTCATCGATAGGTTTATCTTCCAACAAGGCCTCTATCATGTAATCCACAAGTTCTCGCACCGGACCTACTTTGCGGCGACTGACACCAGGCTCACCATGAACACCCATACCGATATAAATTTCATCATCAGGAAGCGTGAACATTAGCTCTCCTGTTAAAGGAGATACACCTGGTACAAGCGCTGCACCCAAGGTTCTGGTTTCAGCTCGCACCGCCTCACCCAGTTGCATCAGCTCATCAATGGCCATTCCAGACTCGGCCGCCGCACCTAGAATTTTGTAGATGAACATCGTGCCCGCTGCACCGCGCCGATCCTGTTCCTGCCCCTTAGGTGCAGAAGAAATATCGTCGTACATCAACAAGGGGCGCACATCCAGTCCATCATCTTGGGCCATCATGGCAGCAGAGTTACCGTTAATCACATCGCCTTCATGCCGTGAGATGAGCAAAACTGCCCCAGCGTCACCGCACACTTCCTCTATTCCCTCAACGATAAGATCAGCGGATGGCGCGCTGAACACATCACCCACTATATTGGCATCGAGCAGCCCTTCCCCAACAAAACCCATGGCTATTGGTTCGTGTCCACAACCGTTACCAATGAGTAAAGCCACTTTATCTTTCTTGGTGCGCAACTGGGTACGACGTACAACACGCGGATTACTACCACGCTGAACAATGTCAGGATAAGCCGCCACGTAGCCATCGATCATATCGTCGGGCATACGCTCTTTCGAATTAAACAATTTTTTCATAGTCATTGTTTCCGAGCCGCGTCTGTGGGACTTGGGCAAAACCGGGCGAAGACCGATAACATCTCTGCAACCGATGTTGCGCCTGCATCCTTGTGCCCTGCTCCTGACCCTTCTACATACCTGGCACGACCCCGCTTGGCAATCATATCTATCGTTGATTCCGCACCTTGGTAAGCGGCGCTAACCGCTGCATCGATATCCTTGGCTGACGCTGCCGGTAACAAGGCATCGAGCATGGTTTTGTCACCCGCTACCGCCTGACCTAACTGAGAAATTCTATCGGCTGCATTCTGTAACGCAGCTGACAATGCCATGTCCTGATGTAAAACCTGATCAAAAGCATTAATCAGTTGCGCAAACAAGGAACCTGAAGCACCACCAGCGGCCCGTCGAAAAACCTTGACTGGCGTGCTCGCCTCATCAGCAACAATGGCCGTTAAACCTTTGACCATGGTCGTACCATGATCACCATCACCAGTTGCAGCGTCAAGTCGATCGAGTTCCTGCTCCAGCGTTTTAAAATGCTCTAACAAGGCTGAATAGAACGCATTGCTCATCCAAAGTGCCCACGCATAAACGTCAAGGCCTGTTCAGCAGCTTTGGTAGCATCTGGCTCAATGTTTCGCCAAATGTTCAGGTCCTTGCTCGCAGGGTTTCCAGCAATAACAAACATCTCGGCCACTATCCAGCCATCGTATCGAATAGTGTTTAAAGCCTTCTTGACGCTGTCCCATGGCACATGGCCAGAACCCGGTACACCGCGATCGTTATCAGACACATGAAAATGCACAAGTTTGTCTGCAGCGCTGGTAATCGCACCTTCAATGTCCTTCTCTTCAATGTTCAGATGAAATGTATCGAGCAGTACGCCCACTCTGTCAGAGTTCACCGCATTGGCCATTGCAACGGCTTCTGCTGATGTGTTCAGGAGATCGGTTTCAAACCGGTTGATTGCCTCCAGGCCCAAGGTCACATCAAAAGACTCTAATTCTTGCTGTACCGCTTTAAACGCTGCCGCCGAGCGCTCTGCACGTATCGCTTTATTGGCAGGATCATAAACACCCCATGGCGCATAGAGCACACCGGCAAGACCACGTGCTCCGATCAATGATGTGGTGCGTATAGCCCATTTAAGATATTCAACGCCAGCCTCTCTCGTGGATGCGTCTACTGAGGTTATATCTTTCTCAATTGATAGCCCATCTGAACAGGTGACTTCCAAGCCAACATCGCGAACCGCTTTACCCAATGCCGCTGCTTTTTCATCTGACATGCCCAACAGTGATACTTCAACTCCGTCGTAGCCAAGATCAGCTACCGTTTTGAGAATTGGAGTGATTTCATCAGTCCATTGCGCCATCCATAGACCCGCATGCACGCTGTATTTCATAAGCTTCCCATCAAGAGCGCACGACCCAAAGCGCGTTTTCCGGAAACGTCAGACCGATAGTTTGTCCAACATCATAATCCTGTACATCGTTTGGATTCGCCACTACCTGCAATTGACAGTCGCCCACCTGACACAACAACCGGGTTTGCGTACCCATGTATATTTTGTCACTGATTGATGCAACAATCGAATTCTTAGCTTCGGTCTTGTTACCAATACGAATATTCTCTGGTCTGATCGTCAAGGTTCCAGGACCACTTGCGGTCTTTTCTGGCAGTTGCATTTTTCCTAAGGCGGATGTGAAAACATCACCATCAGCCTGCCCCTCAACTTCACCTTCAATAAAATTCTGACCGCCAAAAAACAAGGCAGTCGCTTTATCAACTGGCCGAGAATAAAAGGCACTGGATACATCGTATTGTTTTAAGCGTCCATCCAATATCAGCGCAACCTTGTCCGCGAGTACTACAGCTTCTTCTTGATCATGGGTGACGAAAATAGTCGTGATGCCTAAGTCTTGCTGAAGCTTACGAATCAGGTCGCGCATTTCAAAACGCAAATGGGCATCCAGATTAGATAAAGGCTCATCAAGCAGCAGTACCTTGGGCTGCACTATCAGAGCACGAGCCAAGGCCACTCGTTGCTGCTGCCCACCTGAAAGCTCACTCGGTTTTCTTGATCCAAGATCGGGTAATTTAACCAGCTCCAGCATGTCTGCAACGCGCTGATCGATTTCGGATTGGTTCACCTTGCGCATCTTCAAGCCGAAGCCAATATTGGCTGCGACACTCATGTAAGGGAACAACAGGTAATTCTGAAACACCATGACAACGCCGCGATCTTCAGGCTTGTCTTTTAGTACCGAGCGGCCATCGAACGTGACATCACCTGATGTGGTCTTCAACAGGCCCGCGATCATCTTCATGGTCGTGGTTTTTCCACAGCCAGAGGGACCTAACAGCGCAGTCAACTCACCACTGCCGATTTCAAGTGACAAACGATCAAGCGACGGTTCAACGGACCCGGGATAGATCTTTGTCAGTTCTTGTATAGAGACGTGTGTCAAATTCGGCCAAAGCCTCCAACAGCGCCGCTACGACCAGACAGGTGCTTGGCGGTTAAAACAAGAATGATGATGCCCGGAAGTATGTAGATCATACCGATTGCACCGGTAATATCGTTACGCCCAGACGTCGCGAAATTGAATAACAACAGTGGCA
>CAZQOI010000134.1:0-5806 GCA_964594905.1 uncultured Granulosicoccaceae bacterium | reverse complement strand
GAACAAATGCAATACGAAATCAAGCACATCCATGAGCAGCTTGGTGTCACGGTTGTGTATGTCACACATGATCAAAGCGAAGCGCTGACCATGTCTAATCGTATTGCCGTTTTTAATGACGGCGTTATCCAGCAACTCGCACCACCAGCTGATTTATACGAACGACCGGAAAACGCCTTCGTCGCACAGTTCATTGGTGAGAACAATCGCCTGACCGGTACTGTGCGCGAAATCAAAGGCGATGAATGTGTCGTTGATGTTGATGATGGTTCAGTCGTCACCGCGTTGAAAGTTAATGTCGACGCCGCTGGCGATGCCTGCACCTTGTCGCTACGCCCTGAGCGTGTTATCACCTCTCCGGCCAATGGCGCGGTGCAAAATTCCTTTTCAGCCCGGGTTGAAGAATTGATCTACCTGGGTGATCACATTCGCGCACGCATGTCTGTGTGCGGCACTGACGATTTCATCGTCAAGGTACCGAATTCGGCCGAACATTCGATTCTGCAAGAAGGTAATACTGCAGAAATCGGTTGGTTGGCTGAGGACTGTCGAGCACTGGCGTCCTGATGTTGCTGTACAACATACAAAGCATCAGATTGCCTGTCTTGCGGTCATTACGTTCATCGGGAGTTTCAACTCCGCGACGAAAAAACCCGAATTTACGGGTAACACTGAAAAAGAGAGAAAACACTATGAAAGCTATGCGACGTTTTGCACCCATAGCCGCAGGCGTCAGCCTGGCGGTAGGTGGCGGCCTTGTTCAGGCAGCCGATACTATTACGGTCGTATCTTGGGGTGGTGCTTACACCAAATCCCAGGTTGAGGCCTACCACAAGCCTTGGATGGCAGCGACGGGTAACACCATCGTATCCGAGGACTACAACGGCGGTATCGCAGAAATCAAGGCACAGGTAGAAGCTGGTAACGTGACTTGGGATCTGGTTGACGTAGAACTGTCTGATGCAGTTCGTGCGTGTGACGAAGGCTTGATTGAGCCAATTGATCACTCTGCACTGCCTGCAGCACCTGACGGTACAGCAGCAACTGACGATTTCATCGAAGGCACTTTGCACGAGTGTGCTGTTGCGAACATCGTCTGGTCAACAATCTTCGCGTATGACGAGTCTAAGATGTCTGAAGCGCCAGCAAATATTGCTGACTTTTTCGACACTGCGAAATTCCCAGGTAAGCGTGGTATTCGCAAGAATCCAAAAGCTAACCTCGAAATGGCACTGATGGCTGATGGCGTTCCTGCTGCAGAAGTTTACGAAGTTCTTGGCACCGACGAAGGTGTTGATCGTGCATTCGCTAAACTCGACCAGATCAAAGCTGATGTTGTTTGGTGGGAAGCTGGTGCACAGCCTCCTCAGTTGCTGGCAGACGGTGAAGTATCAATGACCACTGCTTACAACGGCCGTATCTTCAATGCAGTAGCCAGCGAAGACAAGCCGTTCGGCATTGTTTGGGATGGTCAGGTACTTGATCTTGATCTTTGGGTAATCCCTAAAGGCACCAAGAACAAAGAAGCTGCTATGGACTTCCTCGGCTTCTCAACTGCAACAGAACAGCTTGCTGCTCAGGCATCGTATATTTCATACGGTCCAGCTCGCATGTCTTCAGCGCCATTGGTTGGCAAGTTCCACAACAAAGACATCGACATGGGTCCACAAATGCCTACTGCACCTGAAAATATGCAGAATGCATTGCTCAACGATTTCGAATTCTGGGCTGATAACCAGGATCAGTTGAACGAGCGATTCAACGCTTGGCTCGCTAACTAAGTTAAGTACTATTAAGTCTGTTGGGGTGGCCTTAGGGCTGCCCCAATCTCAACTTGGTAGTAGTGACACTTGGTAGATATATAACGACACCATGAATCAAACACTGACAGCAACAGTAGATGCGCACAGTCCGATTGTTGCGGATGATGGTGTTCCGCTAAAAACCAAATTAGCCAAAACTACTCGGCGAGCAAAGCTACGCGCTTTTTTTCTCACCGTACCCTTACTTGCCTTTCTGCTGACATCATTTGTCTGGCCGATCGGCAATATGCTGGTCAAGTCAGTCAACAACCCTATTGGCTCAAACGTTCTCCCTCAATTTGCCAATGCGATTCAGGGGTGGGATGAATCAACGAGCGAATATCCTCCTGAGAGCGTCTTCGAACTGTTTGTAAAAGACATGGCAACTGCCCGCACCAATCGCGAGCCTGGTAAAACAATTGGCAATATCGCAGTACGGACTAACTACGAAATGCCCGGTACCGCAAGTTTGTTCAAGTCTACCGGACGAAAAGTAAAAAAAATTACCGAAGGTCCTTACAAGGAAGCGCTGTTCGAACTGAACAAGAAGTGGCAAAACCCGGATCTTTGGCGAACCCTGAAACGCATCAGTCGAGACTACTCGCCAGCCTTTTATATCGCGGCCTTGGATCGTCAATATAATTCTGCGGGCGAGATAGAAGCCAAACCTGAAAAAAACCAAATCTACGTCAAGATTTTTTGGCGAACACTGTGGCTATCGCTACTAATAACCGGGATTTGTTTAGTACTCGCCTTCCCGATTTCTTATTTGATGTCAGTGCTACCGCTGAAAACATCCAATCTGTTGATGATTCTGGTACTGCTACCGTTCTGGACATCACTGCTGGTGCGAACCACCAGCTGGATTGCCATCCTGCAGAGTAACGGCGTCATCAATAACATTCTGGTGTGGGCCAATATCATCTCTGACGATGCGAGACCTCAGATGATCTACAACCAGACTGGCACCATAATCGCCATGGTGCACATACTGCTACCGTTTATGGTTCTGCCGCTGTTCTCGGTCATGAAAACGATTCCGCCAAGTTACCTGCGTGCTGCAAGGTCCATGGGTGCCAATTGGTTTTATGCTTTTCGACGCGTGTATTTTCCGCAAACGGTTCCGGGAATTGCAGCGGGAACCTTGTTGGTATTCATTCTCGCCATCGGCTACTACATAACACCTGCACTGGTTGGTGGTCAGGATGGCCTATTGATATCGAACCTGATTGCATTTCACATGCAGAAATCACTCAACTGGTCGCTCGCCGCAGCGCTTGGCACTTTACTATTGGCTGTCGTGCTGGTTCTTTACTGGCTCTATAACAAGTTTGTCGGCGTCGACAATCTTAAATTCGGGTAGCTCTGATGATCAGATTACCGCCATACGCATCGTTCATGGATCACGTACTGCACAAGTTCTATCTCTTGTGCTGCGCCCTGATCTTCCTGTTTCTGATTCTACCTATCCTGATTATCGTTCCGTTGTCATTCAACGTAGAACCTTACTTCTCTTTCACATCAGGCATGATGAAGCTCGACCCCGATGCGTTCTCGATGCGTTGGTACAAAGACATCTTCACCAACGGTATGGCTAACCCGAACGTTGCCTCTTGGGCTGCGTGGTTTTCAGACTCCTGGAACAATGCGCAATGGATAAGGGCTGCGCGCAACTCATTTGCTATCGCCATATTTTCTACAATCATTGCAACAGCACTCGGCACACTTGCAGCACTTGGGCTTTCGCAACCCAATATGCCGTTTCGCTCGCTGATAACAAGCATCCTGATTTCACCCATGATCGTGCCGCTGGTTATTACCGCGACCGGTATGTTTTTCTTTTATTCTGATATTGGTTTGGCGCAAACTTTTTGGGGTGTTGTATTAGCTCATGTAACTCTCGGCGTACCGTTTGTCATCATCACTGTTACCGCAACGCTTGTCGGTTTTGATCGCTCACTGATTCGCGCCTCGCAAAATCTTGGCGCTAGTGGTTGGATGACCTTCCGCCGCATCATCATGCCATTGATAGCACCCGGCATGATTTCAGGCGCTTTGTTCGCCTTTATCACATCTCTTGATGAAATCGTTGCTGTGCTGTTTTTGGCAGGTGTTGAGCAACGTACCATTCCTCGTCAGATGTGGTCAGGCATACGAGAGCAGATCTCACCAACTATTCTCGCTGTCGCGACGATACTCGTAATCTTGTCGATCATGTTATTGACTGTCGCCGAGCTACTGCGACGTCGTGGCGAAAGACTGCGCGGGATTACACCCGCCTAGGGTGGTTCAGATCGTTACTGAATGTATTAGTGGTGATTTTGCGCAAGCCCCGCGATTATCTTTTAAATAGCCTTCACAGTTCAGCGAACTCACAGTAAAAAGACAGCTCGATATCAGCGACTGAATAATCTTCGGACAGCTGCTGCTCATTGTAGAGACTTACCCTCCAATACAAATCTTCGGCATTTTTAGAAATAGTTATCATGATGATGAAGATCACACTCTGACCGGTTTTGGTTCTCAATTCGAGATGAGCGCCTGCTTGATTCGAACAATAAGCCGCTACCCGTTGAGAACAGTTAAAGGATTCACGCATGCGGATCACGTCCACGACAACAACGCTATTACTCATGCTCACTATAGTGAGCGTATTGTCTGCTTGCGCTGGTAACGGGGACGCAAAACTTGCGGAACAGCAGAGAATCCAGGATCTCCATGATTTGGAGGATGCCAATCTATTACAAAATCGCGCTGTCGAACTGCAATACAAAGCTAAGTTCAACGAAGCCGAGGCTCTCTATCTTGAATCGATCGCTACCTACCAGCGTGTCAGTGGCGAGCATTCCTTAGAAACAGCACGTGCTCAAACTAACCTCGCCTCTTTGTACGTCACAGAATCCCGTCACTCAGAAGCACAATCCTTGTTTCGCCGCGCTTTATCCACCCAACAGGGAATACTCGGTGAACAGGCAGTTGAGACTGCATGGACGATGACAAATCTGGGTGGTTTGTTGACCACCTTGGGCCAACTAAACGAAGCTGAATCGCTGCTTGAAAATTCTGCCTTAGTGCACAAGACGTATCTTGAAGAATCAGATTCTCGTACCGCAGTTGCTTTACGTAACCTTGCGGCATTGCACGTGATCAGACTCAAACACAACGAAGCCAAGCCTTTGCTTAGCGAAGCACTGAAGATTCAACGCAAAAGTCTTAGCAATACTCATCCAGAGACGATGAAAACTGTCGCCGCACTTGCGAAATTACACGGGGAAATCGGCGAATACGACCAAGCCATGCCACTGGCCAATGAGGCACTTGAAATCAACAGTTTCATACACGGAGAGAGGCACCCGTTAACAGCTCGAAGTCGCAATCAGAAAGCACTATTGCTGTGGCGGAAAGGCGACTATGCATTGGCTGAACCTTTATTCGAACGTTCATTGCAAGATCAAAAAAGCGCACTCGGTGAAGAACATCAGGAAACGGCTACAACCATGGAATTCCTTGGCATAGTCAAACACCTTGACGGTAATCAGTTTGCCGCTCGCGCGCTGCTTGAAGAATCGCTCGCAATCAAAGAGCAACACTATGGCAGAGCCCACTTCCTGTCAGCATCAACTTTGTACAACCTAGGATTGGTGCACGATGCAATGGCCGAACGTGGACGAGCCAACGAGTACTTTCGCAGCGCTATGGCGATTCAAAGCCGGGTGCTCGGACCAGACCACGTGTCGACTCGCCAATCTGCAAGGGCAGTTGAGGCAACAGGACGTTAGATGCTATAGCAACAAACTGAGTGTGCAATATCTTCAGTGTCAATCTGTTATCTCTTCACATAGAAGATTGAAGCAAGGTTAATAACCTCTCGATTTCATCAAGGCACTTAATAGAACTAATAACTCAGGTGGTCACCTAAAGACCCAGAATTTTTAACGCCCCATCCGATGTGGCGATGAAAGAACTGACCCTACTCTTCTCTTCCTTTCTCTTCCTTTCTCTTC
>CAZQOI010000133.1:0-5952 GCA_964594905.1 uncultured Granulosicoccaceae bacterium | reverse complement strand
GCTAATTCCACACAGCTTACTACTGTAAATTCATCCATATATCAACGATTTACACTCCCACCTCTGCCCTATTTCATGTTTTCCTGTGCATTCGCTAATACTTAAAAGGAAACGGGTACTTGCAAAACCACATTAACTGTAAATATAATCAGATACTGTCCATAACCCCAGCAGAGTTATTACATGCATGATCTGACCAGGCGGCAGCAGGAAATTCTGCGCATGATTCAGTCGCATATAGAACGCACGGGCTTTCCGCCTACCCGTACGGATATCTGCGAACACTTTGGTTTCCGCTCGCCAACGGCTGCTGATGATCATCTTCGAGCATTGGAGCGCAAGGGCGCTATAGAGCTGATTCCAGGTACTTCGCGCGGTATTCGCGTCGTCACTGAATATGAAGATGATGGCATTCCGCTGGTTGGTAAGGTGGCTGCGGGTGAGCCGGTCACCTCAGAATCTAACGTTGAGGAATATCTCCCCGTTGACCCTGATCTCTTCTACCCGCACGCGGACTACCTGCTTCGGGTCAATGGCACCAGTATGCGAGACGTCGGCATTCTCGATGGTGATCTACTCGCCGTACATGCCACAGAGCATGTCGAGAACAATCAGATAGTGGTTGCGCGGGTGAATGATGAGGTTACCGTCAAACGCTTTCGGCAACGCGGCAATATCGTGACATTACTACCAGAAAACGATGAGTTCGAACCTATCCGGGTGGACTTAAGAGAACAGGAGTTCTCCATCGAAGGCGTCTATGTCGGTGTGCTGCGCCGGGATTCCTGACGTGCGTTTCACTGATGTTCACTGCATTGAACCAATAACGCATGGAGGCAAGCCCCCCTACTTCACCACTTGATGCACTGCTGAAAGCAGAGCCATCACTATGGCGTGGGCGTGATCGCTACAACGATCAAGCATCCATCCCAACAGGTTTTGATAGCCTTGATAATGCCCTACCTTCGCAAGGTTGGCATATTGGTGGTGTTACCGAATTACTTGTTGATCAGGAAGGCATTGGCGAGTTCAGTCTGTTACTACCCGCCTTACGTCATGTCACTGCCGATAATCAGTGGGCAGCTTTTGTCAATCCGCCACATATCCCCTACGCCCCTGCACTAGGCAATGCTGGTATTCGCCCGGATCGGCTGTTGATCATCAATAGTCAGAACGATGCCAATACCTTGTGGGCAGCCGAGCAAGTATTACGTGCCGGTATCTTTGCAAGCGTTGTTGTGTGGCTGACTAAAAGCACGGCGCAAAAACAACGTCGCCTGCAACTGGCCGCTGAAACTGGTAAGACATGGGCAACAGTCTATCGTCCCTTGCATGCCGGTCGCGAACACTCACCTGTCTCGACACGCATTGTCTTGTCATTAGAAGGCAAGCGCTTATCGCTGGACATTATCAAGGTACGTAGTGGCACACCTCGCACACTTTGTATTGACCCTGTCGAATTTGATCACTCGCAAGGTAGTGAGTGGCCAGTGGCTTCGCAGATAACAACGCAAGCATCAGATAGAACCGTTGGCCACACACTTGATCAGAACATTGATGACAATAAAGTAGTGCCTCTGATCAGAGCTTCGGATAATTCGTCACGTTTACACAAGTAAACTGATCTCATCTTATGCTCTGGCTTGCACTTCTCTTCCCACAACTGCCTATCGACCGGCAAGAGCGTCATCAACAACATGGCCAGAACCAATGCGACGTTGACAGTGCACGAGCTGTCATCCTGCAAGAAGGTCCACGGCGACGCATACTGGCGTGCAACAGTGTGGCGGCAGCTGCAGGTATACGCCCTGGACTTGCTTTGAAGAATGCCTATGCAATCGTGCCTGATCTTGAAGTTAGTGATTACGATGAAGATCAGCAGCAGGCACATCTTGAGCAGCTGACGCTGTGGGCTTTGAACTATTCCTCGTGGGTTAGCCCCGAACCACCCAATACCATCGTGCTGGAAGTTGCGGCGAGCCTGAAACTCTTTGGCGGTCTGGATGCCTTACTCAACCGACTTGAAACAGAGGCTCAGAGTTTAAACGTCACACTACGTATTGGCATTGCACCAACACCGGCCGCAGCTTCACTGCTGGCGCACGCAGGTATTACAACTGCTGTTCGACAACTGTCTGCTTTAGCAAATGTCATCAACAATATACCTGTGAATTATCTGCCTCTTGATGAATTCACTTTCAAGGGATTACGCCAATCAGGTATACGTAATCTTGGTGAACTGATGGCTATTCCAGCTGCAGCCATGACGCGCCGCTTTGGTCATCAATGTACAGATCTTCTTTATCGTATCGATTCACGCTTGCCAGATCCTCGCCCTGCTTATCAAGTATCCGATACCTTTTGTGAAGCAATGGATCTACCACTCGAAGCGCCTGATACAGGGGCCATTGCATTCCCATTGAATCGTTTGCTGGGAGCACTATCAGGCTTTCTTAAAAGCCATGACCTCGGTGTTCGGCATTTGGATATCACGCTTTATCATCATCGTCAGGTACCCACTGTTATTGCCTTGAAATTTCTTGATGCAACGGCTAACACAACGCACCTTTTCCGTGTCGCGACCGAACGCCTTGGCGCAACTGAGCTCGCAGCCCCGATTATCCGCGTACAACTGCGTGCGACTGAACTTGCCGGTATTGAACGTGTGGCTAAGGATCTTCTGCAAAAGAGCCAGGCTCAGAACAGCAGTATTCAACAAGTCATCGACAAACTCATGGCCCGCCTCGGTAAGGATGCACTCTACACAGCCTTGCCAGATGAGGACCACCGACCCGAGAAAGCCTGGTTGGCTGCATTGCTGGAATCAAGCGAAGCGCCAAATGACTGGCCCGCCCGCCCAACCTGGTTACTGACCACGCCGGCGCCTGCTGATCCTGACCTTGATATACAGACTCTGCCAGAGCGTATCGAAAATGGTTGGTGGGATGAAATCGATGTGCGCCGCGACTATCACCTCGCTCGAAGACCAGATGGCAGTTATTGCTGGGTATATCAGCTACGTCATGCGCCTGGACAGTTCTGGATACACGGCCTGTTCGCGTAAGCTACCCCAAGCAAATGAGAAGCAGTTCACAAAAAGATAATGTCTCACGATTGACTAACCCAATAGCTAGTGACCTAAGCCATTGAAATAACATGGGTTATATAAAAACCCATTAGGCACAGGCTGACAATTTCACCGCTAAAAAATAATCAAAGAAAAAGTGATCAACTTATCGAAAAACGCGCCGATACCTCCCCATAAGCACTAAGAAACTGAACCAAAGCAAAACCAATTGGACGTAACACACGCCAATTGTGCCTTAACAAGGAAAATGCCCGACGGAATTGGCTATGCAGAATTACAAGCAAAAGCAAACGCTGAAGACTTGCCAAACGCTCGATGTAACCGCGCGCGCCGAAAAGACCCGCTTGGGCGCGGCAATTGCTCACATGGACCTCTAAGGCAAAGAACAACGCAAAATGGTCAGCGCTCGCAAACAAACCGATAACACTAAGGCAATCATAGGCCTCGGCTTTCTTGCCGTGTTCACCTTGATGCTGGCGGTGACGTGGTTGTCGATGAAGAGCCTTAACCGTGTTAACACCAGTATGTCGGTGCTAATTGAAGACACGGAGCAAAAAACCAGTCGTGCCTTCAGGATGCGCGACGTAATACGGCTACGATCAAACGCGGTGCGTTCACTGCTACAGATCGAGGAACCTGACGAGCGTCAGCGAATATTCGATAAGCTCGTTGAGTATACCGACACGTATCTGTCAGCACGTTCCGAGATCGTGCTACTTGGTTCGAATGAACGAGAAGAAGAAATTCTCTCTGAAATCGCACTGGCAGACACTCGGGTCGCAGATGAGTATCAACGTGCAAATAACTTTATTTACATCATGCAGCAAAACCCCGAGGCGTTGAAGTCGGTGTTGAATGATGTTCAGTTGCAAGAATTGGTTTTGCTCAACCACCTTAACGACCTTGTGGAGCTGGAAAAAACTCTTGCACAAGAAGCGCTGGAAAAAAATCAGAACACATATCGACAAACACGACGACTACTATTGATGTTGGTCATCGCAGCATTTGCACTGTCCGCTATCATTTCAGCATTGGTCACCAGTCGCGTCAGCAAAGCGAATCGCCGCATTGCGCATCTGGCTAACCATGACGATCTAACAGGCTTGCACAACCGACGCTCATTTGAAGAACATCTGAAACATACTATTGCGTCAGCTGATCGAGCGAAAAACGCCTATGGCTTACTGTACCTTGATCTTGATCGATTCAAAATCGTCAACGATACCTGTGGACATCATGCTGGCGACAAGCTCCTTAAGGAACTGACCGCGTGCATACAAGAGCGTTTGCGCCGTGGCGATCTATTTGCACGTGTCGGTGGCGATGAATTCGCCATTATCGCCCAAGGTAAGAATTTTTCAGACATCACCCACCTTGCAGAAGATCTGCGCAACATCGTTCAGGATTTTAATTTTGTCTACGCCGAACAAGCGTTCAAAATCAGCCTGAGTATTGGTGTTACCCCTATAGATGGCCAGATCGAAGATATACAGACCATCCTCGCGGATGTCGACTCAGCTTGTTATGTCGCCAAGCAATCGGGGCGTAACAGAGTTCATGTGACGCAAGAAAATGACGCTGAAGTAGTCAAGTATCGCAGTGATATCGCAGGTATTCAAAGCATTCGTCAGGCCTTGGCTGAAGAGCGACTGTCTCTCTACTTCCAACCGATTTTCAATATCGAAGAAAAATCAGTCTCCATGGCGCATTGCGAAATTCTGCTACGAATTCGCAGTGAAAATGGTGAAGTGTACTCCCCAGCGAAATTCATCCCGATCGCTGAAAAATACAACATCATGTCGGAGATCGATCAGTGGGTATTTAACCATGTCGTTGAATGGCTGCTTGAGCACCAGAATGATTACCACGTACCAAGACTACTGGTGAACTTGTCTGGACTTTCATTTTTGGATGAAAACTTCAATAACCATATCGTCGAACGTCTGCAGCGCGGGGACATAGATTCATCGTTGATAGCGTTCGAGATAACCGAAACGGCAGCTGTTGACAATTTCGAGAAAGTACGCGGATTTATCGATCGCGTTAGAGGGCTCGGCTGCACACTCGCTCTTGATGATTTTGGTTCAGGGTTTTCTACTTTTGCGTATCTGAAGCAATTACCCATAGATTTTCTGAAGATCGATGGTTCACTGGTACGCAATATAGCCAGCGATTCTATAGATCTTGAGATGGTTCGGGCGATCAATCAGATTGGCCACACAGTTGGCGCTAAAACCATTGCAGAGTTTGTCGAAAACGACGAAATTTTGAACGAATTGCGTGAACTTGGCGTCGACTATGCGCAAGGCTATGGCCTGCGAATGCCTTCCCCCTTGTTGCAACTTTCTGATGAGCTGGAGAAACGTCCACCATTGCAGCTGCGCAAAGCCTCCTGACAGGATCACAAGCTGACATCGCTCTGTTATTCTCACGACGATGAGCATTCTATTAGGCAGTATCGCAGACGATTTCACCGGCGCTACCGATCTTGCAGGCATACTTGCGCGATCTGGTGTACGCGTCAATTTGCGTTTAGGTGTCCCTGACGACAATGAACAATCGAATGTTGCGCCCTTTGAAATCATTGCTCTCAAATGTCGTACACAAGCAACTGATCAAGCACTCGCGGATGTTGTAGCCGCACAGGTCTGGCTAACACGCCACGAAGCTCAGCGGTTTTTCTGGAAGTACTGTTCAACGTTTGATTCAACCCCGAAAGGCAATATTGGCCCAATAAGCGAAGCAATACTGGATACCTTCGCTCGAACCTCTCTGAACACTTCCAAAAAAGAGTCTCAAACGACCATTTACTGCCCGGCGTTTCCCGAAAATGGCCGCAGTGTCTATATGTCCAATCTGTTTGT
>CAZQOI010000132.1:0-6183 GCA_964594905.1 uncultured Granulosicoccaceae bacterium | reverse complement strand
CTCTTGATGGCTTTATCGATCTTAACTTTTTCCTTGTTGAGTTTTTCGAGAGGCCAGGATGCGTAGTTTGTTGCCATTAATTTAAAATTATCTCTGGAGATATCACGAAAGAATTTGAACAAAAATGAACCCAAACAGGACGCGGGGGCATTTTAGTACAGGTTAATAAATTCATATTTATCTGGCAATTGAATTCTGGTTAAAACGATTAAATTATTGAAAGTTGCTCCAGTATCGATATCAGGAATCTATCTGATACACACAATTACTGATAATGCAATCAGTCACCCGATACGGCCACGCACTTCTATACTATTGTCAAGATCAGACCAGGTTCGACTGAATGCGCTTGATTCTCTCTATACCGCTGTTTTTGTACGTATTGATAGCAGCAAATATTGTGATGCTGACTGGCCCGCTGGACGAACCAGTCATCAATATCATTCTGATCGAATTTTCACTGCCATCCGGTCGCATGCTTATAATAACCGTGAGCGATGCTTTTATACTGGCCAGTGTGTTATTCCTCTACGTCGAAACGTTCAAGGCTACACGCACCTCCGTCATTTCGATCATTGATCACTTCTTTTCCCTGTTGGTATTTGTGGCTTTCCTGATCGAATTTCTGGTTGTGCCACGATTGGGCAATACCACCTTTCTAATCATGACAGTGGCATCGTTGATGGATGTAGTCATGGGTTTCACGGTGACAATATCAACCGCGAAACGCGATTTTGCAATTGGCGGTTAGACTCATCATTTCAGGCAACTATACGTCCGATTAAATCGTGAGCGTCTGCGTCAGTGATATCAACTTCGATAAAATCACCTGCAGAAACATCGTAACCATCATTTTCAATATGCACGATGCCATCAATCTCTGGCGCATTGCAAGCGGTCCGACCGATCACAAATTCCTTGTCATCCTCGTCTAGCAAATCGGTTTGATCAATGAGTACGACTTGACGCGAACCCACTTGAGCCCGAAGTTTTGCGGTACTGATTCGTTCTTGAGTTTCCATGAAAATTCGATGACGTTCATGTTTGACTTCATCAGCAACTGGATCCGCTAGGTCATTAGCAGTCGCACCATCGACTGGGGAATACTCAAAGCAACCTACACGGTCTAGTTGAGCTTCCTCCAGCCAATCAAGCAATTCGGCGAAGTCTTCATCGGTTTCACCGGGGAATCCCACTATAAATGTGCTGCGTAAAGTTATATCAGGACAGACGTTTCGCCAGGCAGCAATTCGCTTCAAGGTATTTTCGGCAGCTGCAGGTCTTTTCATCGCCTTTAGAACTTTCTGGCTACCATGTTGAAACGGAATGTCCAGATAGGGCAAAAGTTTGCCCTCAGCCATCAACGGAACGATATCGTCGACATGAGGATACGGGTACACATAATGTAATCGCACCCAGATGCCGAGTTCACTCAAAGCTTCACATAGCTCCTTGAAGCGCGTTTTTATCGGCCGGCCGTTCCAGAATGCCGTTTTGTATTTTAGATCAACACCATAGGCACTGGTATCTTGTGAGATAACCAACAGTTCGCGAACGCCTGCGTTTTTTAAACGTTCTGCCTCCTGCATAACATCACCGATATCTCGACTAACTAGGCGGCCACGCATTGACGGAATAATGCAAAAACTGCACTTGTGATTACACCCTTCTGATATCTTTAGATAAGCGTAATGTCTGGGTGTTAGTTTAATTCCTTGCGGCGGCACCAATTCGATGAAAGGATCATGCTTGACTGTATTGGGTAAATGATCATGGACCGCACTCACCACTTCTTCGTAAGCCTGCGGACCGGTAACCGCTAGTACGTTTGGATACTGCTTTTGTATATCCTCTGGTTTGACACCCAGACAGCCAGTGACAATTACTTTGCCGTTCTCATCGATAGCCTCCCCGATCGCTTCCATGGATTCAGCGACAGCGCTGTCGATAAAGCCGCAGGTATTGACGACCACCAGATCGGCTGAGTCGTAGTTGGGCACCACGTCATAGCCATCGGTGCGAAGCTGAGTAAGGATCCGCTCTGAGTCGACTAATGCTTTCGGGCAGCCAAGGCTGACAAAGCCGACTTTCGGTGATGAGGACATGGTTAGGGCCAGTGCAATAGAGGTGTTCGAAACACAAGCGCCCCATTATACCGGGATGCGGATAGCTTGGCTGTGTGATCACCACACAGGCAAAATGCTAAGCGGCAACCATTTCCGGCATAGTTCGACCCAGGAGCTCAGAGCCTACAGCAAACGACAAGTTTGATTGGTTCAGGGTGTATAAATGAAATTCGTCGACACCTTCCCCTTCAAGCTCACGACACAATGAAACGCATTGCTCAATCGCCACCTGGCGGCGTGCATCTTCAGTTCCAGCATTCTTGAATTTCTCGATCAGCGATGTTGGCACTGATGCCTGACAGCGTTCACTAAAAGTAATGACCTTGTCAATATTATGAACGGGCAGAATACCTGGGATGATCTTGTCCGCAATGCCGTATGCATCTGCAGCGTCTCGATATCGTAAGAAGGTGTCTGCTTCAAAGAAAAATTGAGTAATCGCGTTATCCGCGCCTTTGTCGAATTTTTGTTTCAGCCAATGAAGATCTTGATCCAGTGACGGTGACTCTGGGTGCGTTTCTGGGTAAGCCGCTACACTGATCGTGAATTGCTCGCGTTTGGCAGCCAATTCAACAAGTTGACAGGCATGTTGGAAAGTTGATTGGTTTTCCAGTTTTTTCGCATCATCTGCTGTCAGATCTCCGCGCAACGCAACAAGACGCGTAATTCCAATGGTCGACAGTCGATCAAGCATGGCATCGCAGTCAGCTTCGCTTTGTCCTGCGCAGGTCATGTGAGCGGCAATGGGTACACGTGAGTCTTGCGACAAGGAACGCAGCACGTCGATGCTTGCATCACAGTCGCTGCCTAAAGCACCCCAGGTAATTGAAATGAAACCAGGATCTAAGGTCTCAAGGCAGCCTAGCGTGTACCAAAAGCGCCGCGCCTGTTGGGCATTTCGGGGAGGAAAGAATTCGAATGACAGTCGAGGTGTAGTCATGATGGCATTTTCCATTCAGTGTAACGAAGGCTGGTGCGCATGCCAGATCTTGACCGTTAGCGGATCACCCGCCAACGTCTCAGGCTTGCCTGGCTTCAAGCCAGCTTCTATCAAAGATTTTCGGATTTCTTTATCGCTGAATCCAAGGCGTTGATGTTTATGCTCGGTGCGCAGGTGCTCTTCTTGATGTTGAGCAAAGTCAACGATCACCAATCGCCCCTTTTGTTTAAGAGTGCGAGCCGCTTCTGAAATCACATGAGCAGGATCCAGACTGTAATGCAGCACTAGATGTAAGGATGCTAGATCGACGCTGCGATCGGCGAGCGGCATGTTGTACATATCGCCCTTACGAAACTGCACGTGACGATATTTATCCTGTTCAAGCTGCGCGCGAGCAATGGCTAACATCTCAGGGCTGGAATCAATGCCGATACCGTGGCTAATTTGATCGGCGACTAATTCGAGTACTCGACCAGTCCCGGTGCCGATATCCAGAAACGTATCAATGTGATCGTCACCAATAAGCTCGAGCATTCGCGCTTCAACATCGGCTTCAGGAACATGCAAGGCTCGAATTTCGCGCCATTGGCTTGCGTTTTCCTTGAAATAACTCGCAGCCAATTCCGCTCTCTTCTGGCGGATTTGAACAAGCCTGGCCAAGTCGCGATTGAGTTCAGCATCGTCCTCAGGAAGCAAATCTACAAGCGTCCTGGCAAGGTGAGCTGATCCATTGAATTCGGCAATTCGGTAAAAAACCATCGCACCTTCGCGAAACCGATCAAGCAGATCCGCCTCTACCAACAATTTCAGGTGACGTGAGACCCTCGGCTGGCTCTGGCCAAGAATCTGGGTTAACTCGGAAACACTGAGCTCACCGTGTGCGCAAAGCGCGAGCAAACGAAGCCGTGTTGGCTCCCCTGCTGCCCTTAATCCTGCTAGTAATGATTCCATCTAATATAAACATATCTTTATATGTTGATTTATATTCTGACAGAAGCTTTACCCATTCGCAAGCTGGCACTATGGTCAATTTGGTTGATTTGAGACAGCGCCGAGATAATGAATGGCCGCAGGTATGGTCAACAACAAGGCAATTCCCACCGCAAGGTTACTTTGCGCACCGCTAATAACCCCCATTCCTGTGACACGCTCGACAAACCAATCAAGTACCAAGAGAAATATCAGCGCCACCGCAGGTAGGTAAACCCAGATGAGTGAGAGGGTCCGATTTTTCCGTTTGCCTGGACGTCTATTTCTAGGTTGACCAGCTCTAGGTTGACTAGATCTACGTTGATTAGCGCCATGAGATCGGTGCGGGTTTAACTCCTCTGCAAAATCCAAGGAAATGGCTTCAGACAGCGCAAGCGCTCGAGAGCGCTTCAAGGAATCAAAATCCGGGAAGGTTCTCGCGCTCAATTCCTCGATACCGTTACCTGGCCAGACTCTGTAAAACTGAACCTGATTTGCATGATCAGTCGCGGCAAAATCGACAAGGATGACAAACCCTTGAACTTCTTGATCGATTTGCTGAGCAGACTGACGCGTCAACAACACTTGTTGCTGCAAACTGTGTTCATTGTTCACAGCAATGACGTTAATAACTGCCAGACAATCTGAGCTATTTGGATCCACCACTGCGAAACTTGGAACATCAGCGATTGCATCTTTCGTTTGCGATAGCTGAAGCTCCGACAAATCCGAGATCAACGAATCACGGGGATATCCTGCGTGCAGGAGAAATTGGTAAATCAGTTCTTCCACAGGCTACCCACGGAGGTTCAATTGTTAGACAGGAGCCTACCCACTGAAACTCGTCGCGTCAATAAAATGCCTTTATCAGTAGTTTTTAAGCCAATAAGTGGCCGCTAGGCGAACCAAGCGCCAACTCTATACGTGTGATTAGTTGTTGCTCTTCAGCACTGACTCGCACACCACCAATACCGAAAAAACTACCCTCTTTGGCGGCTTCAGCAACTGCACGCGCTACTGAAACGCTCCAGTTTTTATAAGCGGTAGCTTCCTCTACAGAGCAATGTTCGTCCACCAACTTTGCGGCGACCTTGCAGTCTGACTCGACCACAGCGATAAGGTCTTCTCGGGTTTTGATTCCCGCTGCTTCCATTCTCGATTTCGTACGCTCGCGATAGTTATCCATCTTTTCTTTAGCGTCATCCCAATTGTCGGCTTTGTGTAAAAGCGAAGTAATCAGTTCGCTGTTTGCATACGTGGATTTACCTTTCACAACAGCTTGCATACTCGCGCTCAATTCTTTGATCGTACCGATGACTCCACTGGCGGCTGCCGTGCTCATTGCTGCTCCGATGAGCGCTGGCGTAGAACTCAAGAGGAACCACTGATCGTCGTCAAATTTATCTCTGGTGTTCATGATTTGTCCTTAATTCAGGGGGATGTGGCGCATTATCACGCAGAACCCAATGTAACTCCACACTGTTAACAATTGCGCCAATGACGCTGAATCACACCATTTAATACGCATCTATTCACAATCGGACTATACGAGCGTCAAGAAAGCTTCGTACAATGGGGAAGTTCTATGGGTCTCACTGCCGGACATCTTTTTAAGGCAGTGAGGATCATTTTCGATTTACTAGCGGAAGGAAAAAGACTGAAATGAATAATCCGGCGAAAGATAAAGCCGCAGACGGTTCCAAGAAGGACGCGGTTGGTAACTTTGGAGGCTCAGGCAACGACAAGAGTGCGTTTGGTAACGATTCTTCGATGTGGAAGAAACTTTTACCGATCATCGGCGTACTGCTACTGGGCTGGATTGGACTAAACCTTTTCTCAGGTAAGGATGATGCCGACGACGCAGCTGGAACGGTCGCTTCGACAGCCGCTGAAGCTGGCGATGCTGCAGCTGACACGGCAGAAGGTGCAGCTGATGCAGCAACAGGAGCAGTCGCAGCGGCTGGAGATGCAGCTGCAGATGCTACCGAGGCTGCAACGGACGCGGCGGCTGATGCTACTGACGCTGCTACCGATACGGCGGCTGATGCCACTGACGCTGTTACCGATGCGGCGGCTGATGCTACGGACGCTGCTACCGATGCGGCGGCTGATGCCACTGACGCTGCTACTGATGCGGCGGCTGATGCT
>CAZQOI010000131.1:0-6230 GCA_964594905.1 uncultured Granulosicoccaceae bacterium | reverse complement strand
TTAAGAATGGCAACCTCTGTGGCTCGCTTAAGTCCTTTTGCACCCATCATGCGAATGTACATCCATGTGATCGGCAGTATCAGCGCACTGCCGTAAGGTGCAGCACTGACCACACCTTTACTGTTATCAAACATATGATGACCGGGAAGCCACGGCGCTAGATGTGAACGGACACCTATCGGCCCTACACCGGGACCACCTCCCCCGTGCGGAATACAGAACGTCTTGTGCAGGTTGAGGTGCGACACGTCACCGCCAAACTTACCAGGTAGTGCCGTACCTACCATTGCGTTGAGGTTTGCACCATCGATATAAACTTGACCACCGGCAGCATGGACTTTTTCGCACACAACACTGACTTCCGTCTCAAACACACCGTGTGTTGACGGATACGTAATCATGATGGCTGCAACCTTACCGGCATTCGCCGCAAGCTTTTCGTCAAGATCTGCAAGATCAACATTGCCATCGCTGTCACAGGCCACCACTACAACTGTCATGCCTGCCATTTGCGCACTGGCTGGATTGGTACCGTGCGCGGAACTTGGTATCAAGCAAATATCACGTTCAGTATCGCCACGGTGTGCGTGATAGCCGCGAATTGCGAGTAAGCCTGCATACTCACCTTGACTACCCGCATTGGGTTGCAATGAAAGTGCGTCATAACCAGTACACACGCACAACATGGTTTCAAGCTCAGAGATAAGACGCGTATACCCAAGCGTTTGAGAACTCGGCGCAAAAGGATGGATACGCGAAAATTCTGGCCATGTCAATGGCATCATTTCTGATGAGGCATTGAGCTTCATCGTGCAAGAACCAAGCGGAATCATCGATTGGTCGAGTGCAATATCTTTTGCCGCCAACCGTCGCAGATAACGCATCATCTCCGTTTCAGATTGAAAGTCATGAAAACACAGCTGCGACATGAAGTCGCTCACTCGATCCAAGGATTCATCACGTGAATCAACGCTAACCAATTCCCAAGCATCCAGCGCTTCGTTGCTAATTGCGGCACCGAGCTTGTGAATGTCATCAGTTGTTGTTGTCTCATCCAATGTGACACCCACATTCGCGCTATCGAGCAGGCGTATGTTGAAACCCGACTCCAATGCACGCGCAACCGCGGCGGGGCCATCATCAACCTGAATACTTAAGGTATCGAACCATTGCTTGTTATTGATAGTTAAACCCGATGCTTCACAACTAGCCGCTAGTTGATCAGTCAATGAACGCACACGGCGCGCGATTGCGACAAGTCCAGCTGGACCGTGATAACAAGCGTAAAGGGTTGCAATTATTGCGAGTAAAGCCTGTGCAGTGCAGATATTCGATGTGGCTTTCTCGCGTCGAATATGCTGTTCGCGCGTTTGCAATGCAAGACGATAAGCAGGCTCTCCATCCACTGTCACTGATTGGCCAATCAGGCGGCCTGGCAAACTACGTTTATGTTTTTCGGTAGTCGCCATAAAAGCTGCGTGCGGACCACCAAAACCCATCGGCACACCAAAACGTTGAGCGCTACCGACAACAATATCAGCGCCCCACTGGCCTGGCGGTGTCAACAAAGTCAGACTAAGTAGGTCAGCAGCGACAATCGTCATTGCTCCTGAGGATTTGGCCGATGCCGCTACCGATGCAACGTCATGTACTTCACCAGATCCGCCAGGATATTGGATTAAAACTGCAAAGACATCACTTCCCTCCTCTTCGCAAGCTGCCGGTATCGTATCGATTGATAGAACACGGACGTTCAGACCCAATGGTTCAGCGCGGGTACGAATGACATCAATTGACTGCTGATGACAATCATCAGCTACCAATATAGTCGAGCGTTTGCCGCGAAACGCACGATGGGCCATCGCCATCGCCTCAGCAGCAGCGGTAGCTTCGTCAAGCAAAGATGCATTTGCTATGGGCAACGCTGTTAATTCGGTTATCAGCGTTTGAAAATTAAACAGTACCTCTAATCGACCCTGGGCTATTTCTGGTTGATACGGTGTGTAGGCGGTATACCAGGCAGGGTTTTCAAAAACGTTTCGCGCAATGACACTCGGCATATAGCAATCGTGATAACCCTGACCAAGTGCCGTTCTAACCACCGTGTTCATTGAGGCGATCTCACGAATCTCGGCCAGCGCGTTTGCCTCGCTTAAACCGTCAGAGAGATCAAGCTCATCACGAAAATGTATACCAGCAGGAATAACCTTTTCGATAAGCTCATCGATAGAAGTCAGACCCAGCGTTTCCAGCATATGCGTGATATCGGCATCTCGAGGTCCGATATGGCGTGCTACAAATTCACTGCTGGCAGTTTGTTCGGTCATACAGTTCAATCACTTGAATCGGCAAACGACTCGTAGGCGTCTGGGTCCATCAAAGATTCAACATCATTGACATCATCTGGCTGCAATTTGAAAATCCAACCTTCCCCATAAGGGTCGGTATTGACCAGTTCGGGATTATCACCAAGCTCCGCATTCGTATCAATGACCTTGCCCGCAACTGGTGCATAGATGTCAGATGCGGCCTTGACTGATTCGACTACCGCAATACCTTCTTCTGCATCACATGTGTGGTCGATCTCTGGGGTTTCGACAAACACCAGATCACCCAGCTGACCTTGTGCGTGATTGCTTATACCCACGGTGATCGAGCCGTCATCATTGACACGTGCCCACTCGTGAGAAGCCGCGAATTTAAGATCGCCAGGCGTTTCCATACTTTAAGTCCTCAAACTGTAATTATGATGTTGTCTTGTAAAATGGAACGTCAACCACATGGGCTGCGTGTAACTTGTCACGAATAATGACGTCGCATCCGCCTTCAAACCTTTTATCGACTCGCGCAAGTGCAATACTCTTTTGCAAAGTCGGGCTGAAGGTCCCAGATGTCACTTTACCGATAGCCTTACCGACTCGCTCAACTATCTGACCTTCACGTAACACTCCTCGGCCATCAAGTGATAGCCCCAGCATCACTGAGCGGCCACCAAAAAGTTTGTGATCCTCCAGATTCTCTCGCCCGATAAAGTCTCGATCGTCGTCATCAAGATCGATGGTCCAGGCGATTCCGGATTCTGCGGGTGAATGATCTTCGTCAAGATCATTTCCATATAAACTCATACCGGCTTCGAGACGCAATGTGTCACGCGCGCCAAGCCCTGCAGGTGTTACTCCAGCGTCAATCAATGCATCCCAGAATTCAACAGCTGCAGATGTCGGCAAGGCAATTTCGAAGCCGTCCTCACCGGTATAGCCAGTGCGTGCGATGAACCAGTCATCAGAGCGCCAGGCGCTAAATCGTTTGAGTGCCAGCACTGCATCGCTATTGAGCCCACGAGCACCGAGCACAGCAGCTACCTTGGAAACAGCCGCAGGGCCCTGTACTGCCAGCAGCGCAAGATCATCGATAGGCTCGATATTCAGGTCGCCCGATTTATGTTTCTCAAACCAGGCAAGATCCTTTTCCCGAGTTGCAGCATTAACAATCAGTCGGTACTCGGTTTCACCCATGCAATACACAATCAGGTCATCAATAACACCACCTTGTTCATTGCACAGACAACTGTACAGCGCCTCACCTTGCCCGAGCTTCTTGACGTCGTTGGTCAATAGTTTTCGCAGCCATGCTTGCGCATCGTCTCCGGACACATCAACTATTGTCATGTGTGATACATCAAACACAGCAGCCGATTCTCGGACAGCGTTGTGCTCATTAACGAGAGAACCATAATGCACCGGAAGCGAAAACCCGGCGAAGTCGACCATCTTGCCACCCGCGGCTATATGCACATCGTACAAAGGGGTATGTTGACTCATTAATTTCAGGCTCCGTCGGCAACTTACGATGCTAAAGCATCGAAGCCCCTCTGTCCGGGTACCTGAGAGATTGGAGTGGTATCCATTGCTTCAACGAAGCTGTGGCACTCTTTCCCCTTGGGCGGGTAGTTTCCTACCACTCTCCAGAGTCGACTGGCTGTGATGGTCCTTTTGCCTGAGCGTTTACGGGCTGTTGCGCCTTCGGCGCCAGTTCGCGACTCCTCACGTATATCACGCGCCGTGAACTGGTCTCTCCCATCGAGCTTGAATCGAGCCACAAGGTTATGTGACTACCGTTGGAATGTAAAGCGAGTCCGCAAAATCGTATAGATCAGAAACACTATGGCCAACAGGAATATGGGCCAGTTGCCGGTTCTCGCGTAGATCGTCAATCCTTCACGCGGTTGCACCATGACGTCAAGAACACCGCTAGTGTTGTGGGCTATCCGCCCCTCCACGCGCCCAAGATGACTGATCGATGAAGACACCCCGGTATTGGTTACTCGTACCAGAGGTCGGGCAAACTCGCGCGCGCGCATACGCGCCTTCTGTTCATGCTGGTGCGGTGCTGCTGATGCACCGAACCAGGCATCGTTTGACACATTAACCAGCAGCGTTGAAGCTGGTAGCAAAGCGCGCATCTCTTCGCCATACACATCTTCATAACAGATGGACACGCCTACTTTTACGCCACGCAAAGACAAAGGCACATGTGGACCAGTACCCGGCGAGAGATCCGACATCGGGATCTGAATAAAAGTCGCTACATAGTCGAGAATAAAACGTAATGGCATAAATTCACCAAACGGCACCAGATGCCGTTTCAAGTACAACTCTTTATCGCCACCAAGCTGACGCACACTGTTGTATGTCTTGTCACCATCCTGATAGAAACCACCTGTCAAAACTTCAATACCGCGGGCCGACAGAGCATTTGTAAATGGCTGAAAGTACTCGTCTACAACTCTAAAGTAAGTTGGTATTGCGGTCTCGGGCCAGATAACCAAACCACCTTTGTCAAAGTGATTACCCATGTTCTGTTGTGTCAGCGAAGCGTACTGACGTAAAGACTTATCCAGCCGATCCTGACTGAATTTCATTTCTTGCTGAATATTGGCTTGAACTAACCGCACCGCAAGTGGATCCCCAACCGGTGTTGATACATCTACACGGTTCAGCCAAAAGGACAAAACGAACAACAACAGCATCGTGCTCGCTGCGATAAAACGCCCTGCTGTTCTGGCGACAACTACACAAAAAAACATCACTGATAGCAACACAACAGCGGCACTCAAACCATACACACCAATCCACGGTGCGAAGGAGCCCAAGGGACCGGAGGTCTGACTGTAGCCAACAAGTATCCAGGGAAATCCACCCATGATTTTTCCGCGGAGCAACTCTGCGATCACCCACAAGGCACTAAACAGCAGGCCATTAAATATAGGCTTTGACGGTTGTCGCCAGCGCGCCCACAACCAGGCGGTCAAAGTTGGAAAGACCGCCATGACTAGTACAAATATAATTGTAAGTCCGGCCGCCAAAGGTGCGATAGCTGCACCAAACAAATGCAGGCTGTGATACACCCAATGTACCCCAATGCCAAAATATGCAAGCCCAAACAACAACCCCCTAATTAAACTTTCGCGAGGGGTTTGTTCCTGCAAGAGAGCATAAAACAAGGCTATTGACAGTGGCGCTAGTACCCACCACTCGGTTGGCGCGAAAGAGAACGGCAACGCCAGCCCCGCCAACAACGCAAGAGCGCGTGCAACCATAGGAGGCAAAGCAGACAGTGCCATTGACATGGCTGCTGACTTAAGTGGACAGCGTCACTTGCAACAAATGCAAGCGACGAGAGTCCGCTGACAAGACCCGAAATTGACAACCTTCAATTTCGGCAGTTTCTCCAGTCTTTGGCATGTGTCCTATATGTTGCATCACAAGCCCACCAATGGTGTCGAACTCATCGTCGCTCAGCGCCGTACCCAGCGCTTCGTTGAATTCATCAATCGGGGTAAGCGCACGTACCGAGTAGTTTCCATCTCCATGATCTCGAATATCGACTCCATCTTCGGTGTCATGCTCATCGTCTATCTCCCCAACGATTTCTTCGAGAACATCTTCAATGGTTACAAGCCCCGCAACGCCGCCGTACTCATCAAGCACAACAGCCAGATGATTACGCTTGGCACGAAACTCCTTGAGTAAAACATTTAGGCGTTTGGACTCAGGTGTAAATGTCACGTTTCGCACAACGTCATCAATTTTGAACGCATGTTGGTTGCTACTGGCTGTAAAACGCAAAACGTCCTTCGCGAGTAGCACCCCAACCACGTGGTCGCGATCCTCATCGATGACAGGAAAACGTGAGTGGCCAGATTCAATGATCAGTGGCAGGATTTCCTC
>CAZQOI010000130.1:0-6247 GCA_964594905.1 uncultured Granulosicoccaceae bacterium | reverse complement strand
TCGCACGCCAAAGCGATGAAAGCAGAATTGGAATGGGTCAAACAAGGTGCGAAAGGGCGTCAGTCGAAATCAAAGGCACGCTTGCAACGTTTTGAAGAGATGCAATCACAGGAATTTCAAAAGCGCTCTGAAACCAACGAGATCTACATACCACCTGGTCCCCGACTCGGTGACAACGTTATTGATTTTGAAAACGTTGTTAAATCCTATGGCGATAGAGTCCTGATTGAAGATTTGTCGTTCAGCATGCCCAAGGGGGCAATCGTTGGTGTGATCGGTGGTAACGGTGCCGGTAAGTCAACTTTGTTCCGAATGTTAATGGGCCAGGAGCAACCGGATTCAGGCACGATAAAAATTGGTGAAACGGTGCAATTGGCCTATGTGGATCAGAGTCGCGATGATCTCGATGGTGAGAAAACAGTCTTTGATGTGCTCTCTGAAGGAAGCGATATCATCACAATCAACAATTACGATGTCCCCGCAAGGCAGTACGTCGGCCGATTTAACTTCAAAGGTAGTGACCAACAAAAATTTGTCAAAGACCTCTCTGGTGGTGAACGAGGTCGCTTGCACCTGGCTCTGACCTTGAAGCAGGGTGCGAATGTGTTGTTACTAGATGAACCATCGAACGACCTAGATATCGAAACCCTCCGAGCACTTGAAGAGGCGCTGCTTGATTTTGCTGGCTCTGCCATCGTGATTTCACACGATCGATGGTTTCTTGATCGGGTGGCGACACATATTCTTGCCTATGAGGATCCGAGTGAAATCAATTTCTTTGCCGGTAACTACGCTGAGTATGAAGCTGACCGACGGATGCGTCTTGGTGATGCGGCAGTTCAGCCCAAACGTGTGCGCTATAAAAAATTGGCGAGCTGACATAACCCTAACGCGGAACGAAGATAAGCATGCTGACCAGTAAAGAACTAAACGACAAGGGCCTCAAAGCAACTCTGGTGGAACACCCGCTGGTGCAGCACAAGCTAAGCTTGATGCGCAACAAGGCGCAGGCGTCCTCAGTCTTTCGCGCTCTGCTACGAGAGATCTCCTGGCTGTTGTGTTATGAAGTTACGCGAGATCTGCCACTGGAATTACGCGAAATCGAAACCCCCGTCGAGCCAATGAAAGCACCGATGCTCAAGGGTCGAAAGCTTGCCTTTATTTCTATCCTGCGTGCCGGTAACGGTATGCTCGATGGCATGCTGGATGTCATTCCATCAGCGCGTGTTGGGCATGTTGGCTTGTACCGCGACCCTGAAACATTGGAAGCGGTTGAGTATTACTACAAAGTACCCAACCACATGGAAGATCGTTTGATCGTCGTTGTAGACCCCATGCTTGCAACAGCGAATTCTGCAATAGCTGCCGTGCACAGACTTAAGCAGGGAGGTGCTAAAAACATGCGCTTTGTTTGTCTTATCTCCGCACCAGAGGGAATCAAGGCGTTTAACCAGGCGCATCCAGACGTATCAGTTGTGACAGCGGCTGTCGATACACATCTAAATGATCATGGTTACATCGTACCCGGTCTCGGTGATGCCGGCGATCGTATCTTTGGCACGAAGTAATCTGTATGAGTGCGTCGAGTGAACAGGGTGCGCCGCGAAAAAGACGCAGCCGTGGTCGACGTCAGGCAGTAACAGGCGTAATTGGACAGAAACCGTTCAAGCAGCCACGCCATAAGGTATTGCCAACAAACTTTGCCTCCCAAGACGAACTGGAATCGATTCACCGCGCTTCACTTAAACTGTTGGATGAATTTGGCATAGCGGTTTTGCACGACGAAGCGCGTGCCTTGATGGTTGATGCCGGTGGTGAGGTTGTAGGCGATACCAAGCGCGTTCGTTTCGCCCCAGAGCTCATCATGCAATTGATGAGTACCGTGCCGGAAAGTTTTACTTTGCATGCACGAAACCCTGAGCACAATGTGCATATTGGTGGGGATCAGATGGCGTTCTGCATGATGGGTAGCGCACCTAATGCATCTTGTCTCGATCGTGGTAGACGCACGGGTAACGTGGAAGATTTTCAAAACTTCCTGAAACTCTCGCAACTACACAACATCATTCATTTAAATGGGGGCTACCCCTGCGAGCCTGTAGATATTCATCCATCGGTGCGTCATCTTGATTGTATTTATGATCTTGCGACCCTGACGGATAAGGTTTTCAATATTTATTCTTTAGGTGCTGAGCGTAATCGTGATGGTATCGAAATTACGCGTATTGCCCGCAAAGTAAGTACCGACGCACTGAAGCTTGAGCCATCAGTGTGGACTGTCATCAATACCAATTCACCGATGCAACTCGACATACCGATGTTGCAAGGCATAATTGAAATGGCTGAAATGGGGCAGGTTTCGGTAATAACACCCTTCACCTTGTCCGGTGCCATGGCGCCGGTCACTATTGCGGGAGCACTGGTTCAACAGAATGCTGAAGCCTTAGCCGGCATGGCGTTCAGTCAGATGGTCAGATCTGGTGCGCCAGTGATCTATGGTGGGTTTACCTCCAATGTTGATATGAAATCCGGTGCGCCAGCGTTTGGTACACCCGAATACATGAAGGCACAAATCATTGGTGGGCAATTAGCCAGACGTTATAAGGTGCCGTATCGTACATCCAATGTGTGTGCTGCTAATACCGTCGATGCGCAGGCCGCCTATGAAAGTGTTTTCTCATTATGGGGTGCCGTACAAAGCGGTATGCATGTGCTCAAACACGGCGCAGGATGGATGGAAGGTGGCTTGTGCTGCTCTTATGAAAAAACCATCCTTGATATTGATCTCTTGCAGATGGTTGCTGAAAGTCTTGAGCCATTGGATTTCAGTGAGGATGCTTTGGCGTTGGATGCGATAAAAGAAGTTGGGCCAGGAGGTCACTTTTTTGGTACAGAGCACACACAGTCGCGTTATAAAACGGCTTTTTATTCGCCTGTTCTGAGTGATTGGCGTAATTTTGAAACCTGGCAGGAGGCAGGTGAGCCAACAGCCATGCAGAAAGCTAACCGGGTGTGGAAGGAGCGGCTTGCCTTGTACGAAAAACCAGAGATGGATGCAGCTGTCCACGAAGAACTCCTTGCCTTTGTTGAACGCCGCAAGGCGGAAGGCGGCGTTGCTACGGATTTTTGATTATGAGCACCGTAAATAGATTTGACTATGTGATTGTGGGTGCGGGGTCTGCTGGATGCATTCTAGCCGCACGGCTAAGCGAAGATCCATCGGTCACCGTTGCGCTTCTCGAAGCCGGGGGTTCAGACAAAAGCATCTTTATTCAGATGCCGACTGCTTTATCAATTCCCATGAATATGCCCAAATACAACTGGGGCTTTGAATCTGAACCAGAGCCCTGTTTGAATGGGCGCAAACTAGATTGTCCAAGAGGCAAGGTCCTCGGAGGTTCATCATCAATCAATGGTATGGCCTTCGTGCGGGGGCATGCTTTTGATATCGATGAGTGGGAAACCAATGGGGCCGAAGGTTGGAACTATGCCGCTTGCCTTCCTTATTACAAGCGCATGGAAACCTGGCATCACGGTGCTAATCGTTATCGTGGTGGTAGCGGGCCTGTTGGTGTGTGCGGCGGTAATGAAATGCGTTTGAATCCCTTGTATCAAGCATTTATCGATGCAGGGGAAGAGGCCGGTTATCCATTTACTTCTGACTACAACGGCTATCAACAAGAAGGCTTTGGGCAAAAAAGCATGTCGGTTGATGCTGGTGTCAGGGCGTCAACAGCCAACGCCTATCTCAAGCCCATTCGTCATCGCGAAAACCTGCATATCATTCCGCGCGTGTTGGTCGATTCGGTGATTTTTGATGCGGATAAAGAACAGCCCAAGGCGTGTGGGGTTCGTTATCTTGCCGCAAATCGTTACTTGAAGATATTCGCAGAGCGCGAAGTCATACTCTCTGCAGGTTCAATCGGTTCGCCCTCAATTCTGCAGCGATCAGGTATTGGACCTGCCAAAGTCCTTGAGGAAGCAGACGTTGCCGTACGGATTGATTCAGCTGGAGTAGGTGAGAATCTACAGGATCATCTCGAGGTGTATTTCCAATACGAATGCACGCAAGCGGTATCACTTAATCGTGAATTGAACTGGTGGCGCAAAGGCCTGATTGGTGCGCGATGGATGCTGACAAAAGACGGTTTAGGTGCGACAAATCATTTCGAATCCTGTGGTTTTATACGTTCGCGTGCTGGATTGAAGTCGCCTAATATTCAGTATCATTTTCTGCCAGGAGCGATGCGCTACGATGGACAAGCTGCATTCCCGGGTGATGGTTTCCAGGTACATGTTGGCCCGAATAAACCAAATAGCCGTGGTCATGTGCGAATCAAGAGTGGTAATCCGCATCAAGCTCCATCGATTCTATTCAACTACCTGGAAAGTGAACAAGACCGTCAGGATTGGCGCGATTGTATACGCCTCACGCGAGAAATTTTGCAGCAGTCGTCGTTAGGCAAATACCGCGGTGATGAGATTCAACCTGGTATGGATGTCGAATCAGATGCAGCGATAGATCGTTGGGTTGTAGACAATGTTGAAAGCGCCTATCACCCGTCGTGTTCAGTAAAGCTCGGTGCTGACGATGATCCAATGGCAGTTCTCGACAGTGCCTGCCGCGTACGAGGTGCATCTGGGCTTAGGGTTGTTGACTCGTCGATATTTCCAACGATCAGCAATGGTAACTTGAACGCACCCACGATGATGGTTGCAGAGCGTGCAGCAGATTTGATTAAGGATAAGTCACTGCCGCCAGAGGAGGTGCCTGTTTGGATCCCGAAGAATTGGCAAACGGAGCAACGTTCCAAAGAGAGTGACGGCTGACTAATTGCTAGTCAGCTTTTCGAAGAGCTCTGTTTTGAATTCTTTCAAAGTGGATTATCAAAATATTTTATTGTTCATCGAATTCGGTGAAGTCCACGCCTTTTTCCGTTGAATACGCTCGCGTTGCGCGCAAGGTTCCGGTTATACCCATCATGTTCTCGGCAATCGTACGCATTAAACTAGAAGCTACGATAGCGTCGTTTTCGATAACCGCCATTAATTCTGAGCCATCGATACGCAAGAATACGCTGTCCTCGAGTGCAACAAGATCAAGTGGGCGCTTTTCATTCAGTATGATTGATACGTCGCCAATCAGTCGTCCAGGTTCTACGTCTGATACTCGCCGCCTGTCACCGTTATCTGCGGTCCAGTAAAGACCTCCCAGACCTTTGATGCATAGATAGGCCGCATCGGCTTCCTCACCCACAGAGAAGATTTTTTGATCTTTTTCTGCTTTGTACCAATGAGCACCAAACGCGAGTAAACGCTGCTGTTTTCGATTAAGCTCGCCAAACAGTTCTGTTTGGCCGATAGCTTTGATCTTGCGGTTAAGATCCTGCCCGACATCGGCATCTTCGGGTGCTTCCTGCCTGATAGTGCCATCGATCCGCCCGTCAACAATCTCAACGAACAGATCGTAGCGTTCAGGATTGTTGATGGTTTTCTCTATGAATATTTTGGTCGTGTCTGGCATCAAGGTACTGATGCGTTCACGCATCAGCGCACGTTCATCACTGTCGTGACTAGCCAGTGAATTAGCGAGAATTAAAATATCCGGTTTCTTGATACCAGCGCGACTAAAAGAGACGCGCTCTTTGAATACGGCTGGCATGTTGGTTCCGCCTAATGAAGTTGTTAAATCGTAGATCGACGATGCAGCCAGTCGTCGTAAGTCATGCTCACTCAGTACATCGACGATGATATCTTCGATCATGCTCTCACGCGCACCAGCCATGCGGGAGATTCGACCAAAGATCGCATTACCCATCAACGTCATTACTGGTATGTATTCCTGCGGATTCAGGGTTGCGAACATATCCCCGAGTTCCTCTACCATCTCGGTTGCGTTGGCTTTACGTATCTCCAGTACGCGTTGTTTCAGCGCGTCACTGAAGGCAGGGCCCATCTGCTCCGCCGAGAACGCGAACGGTACGGTCAACATCAGGGCGTAATCTTCAGATGGTAGCTCGGCGTCGCCAAGTTCACGCCGTTTTACGATGATAGCGCCAAGGCGTTGATAGAGGTCTTCGTCCAAATTCAAGCGTCTGAACAATGGGTGATCGGTACCGTCTTTGCCGAAGGTTGCTGTCAGGTTCTCGATCAAAGAGACAGACATTTGCATAAGCTCATCAGCAATTCCGTGCTCCTGCAGAATGCGCACGAAGTTGCCGTCCTGGGACAGTGATAGCTGAGTCAG
>CAZQOI010000129.1:0-6261 GCA_964594905.1 uncultured Granulosicoccaceae bacterium | reverse complement strand
CCTATCGTGCCCACGTTCACATGGGGTTTCGTTCGTTCGAATTTTTCCTTGGACACTGCTTTTGGCCTCTTTCTCTCGTCTTAGGTACAGATCGCTTGTGGCGACCGAACATTCAGGTTGCGAATAATACAGTAGTTCTGGTGTTACCGAAGCAAACTAGCGATGCAATATGGCATCAATCACAGCCTGCGGTGGTACTTCATAACTTTCAAATTCCATCGAATACACCGCCCGCCCCTGTGTGGCCGAGCGTAAATCTGTTGAATAACCGAACATTTCGGCCAGCGGCACCTGGGCGCGAATCACTTTTCCGCCGGGCTGATCATCCATTCCATGGACCACGCCGCGCCGCCGGTTCAGGTCGCCCATCACATCACCCATGTACTCTTCGGGTGTGACCACCTCGACCTTCATGACGGGTTCCAGCAGCACCGGGCTGGCTTCCATCGCCCCATTACGAAACCCCATGGACCCCGCAATTTTGAACGCAATTTCGTTGGAATCGACGTCGTGGTATGAACCATCGTAGAGCGTGACTTTGATATCCACCATCGGGTAACCCCCGAGAACACCATTGGCCAAGGCATCTTCGACACCTTTCTCGACAGCCGGGATGAATTCCTTGGGTACCGTACCGCCAAAAATTTCACTGACAAATTCAAAGCCTGTCCCGCGGGCAAGTGGTTCAAGTCGCAGCCATACATGACCATATTGACCTGTGCCACCAGTCTGACGAACAAATTTGCCTTCCGACTCCACCGTCTTGCCAATAGATTCACGATAGGAAACCTGCGGCTTGCCGACATTGGCCACGACACCAAATTCTCGTTTGAGCCTGTCGACGATGATGTCGAGGTGCAGTTCGCCCATGCCGCTGATGATTGTCTGACCGGAATCTTCGTCAGTGCGCACACGAAAGGATGGATCTTCCCGTGCAAGGCGACCAAGCGACGATGCCATTTTTTCTTGGTCTGCAAGCGTCTTTGGTTCTACAGCCACAGAAATTACTGGCTCTGGAAATTCCATTCTCTCCAGTGCAATTGCAGATTTCTGCGCACACAAGGTATCGCCTGTAGTGACTTCTTTCAGACCAACCGCAGCAGCAATATCGCCAGCGCGCACTTCCTTGATTTCTTCACGGTTGTTCGCATGCATTTGCAAAAGACGACCAATCCGTTCCTTTTTGTTACGAACCGGGTTGAACACCATGTCCCCTGTTTTGACGACACCGGAATAAACGCGCAAAAAAGCCAGGGAACCCACATAGCTGTCATTCGCAATCTTGAATGATAGGGCCGCAAAGGGCTCATCATCGCTAGGTGCTCGCTCGCCGGTGGATTCATCAGGCAAGATGCCTGTTACCGGTGGCACATCATCAGGTGCTGGCATGTAGTCGATAATCGCATCGAGTAAAGACTGCACACCTTTGTTCTTAAATGCAGAACCACACAATACAGGTACGACATCATTAGACAATGTACGCGCACGCAGGCCGCGACGAATGGCGTCCGCATCCAGTTGCCCGGATTCGAGATAGGTATCCATCAAGTCTTCCGCGCCTTCTGCTGCAGCTTCCAGCAACTGCTCGCGATAAAGGGCTGCGTCATCGGCAAGATCATCGGGGATGTCACCAACGGTGAAGGTCAAGCCTTGATCATCTTCGTTCCAGATTACCGACTTCATACTGATCAGATCGACAACACCCGCAAAATCATCTTCAGCACCGATAGGGATTTGTACGGGTATGGGTGATGCACCCAATCGTGTTGTTATCTGCTCAACAACGCGAAAGAAGTCTGCGCCAATCCGATCCATTTTGTTAACAAACGCGATACGTGGTACCGAGTATTTGTTTGCCTGACGCCAGACGGTTTCGGACTGGGGCTCTACACCACCAACGGAATCAAAAACGGCGACTGCACCATCCAATACCCGCAATGAACGCTCAACTTCGATGGTGAAGTCAACATGTCCTGGTGTATCGATGATGTTGATGCGGTGCTCGGCACGCGAGCCATCCATGCCTTTCCAAAAGCACGTTGTCGCAGCCGACGTAATGGTGATTCCACGTTCTTGCTCTTGCTCCATCCAATCCATGGTGGCCGAGCCGTGGTGTACTTCACCTATCTTGTGCGAAACACCTGTGTAGTACAGGATTCTTTCTGTCGTCGTTGTCTTGCCGGCATCAATGTGAGCCATGATGCCGACATTACGATACAACGAAAGAGGTGTGGTACGAGCCACCGAATACTCTACAAGCGTGCTCGCACCGTTACCGCTTTACCAGCGGTAGTGAGAGAACGCCTTGTTCGCTTCAGCCATGCGATGTACGTCATCGCGTTTCTTGACAGCCGAACCACGCTTCTCTGCAGCATCGTTCAGCTCACCAGCGAGCTTCAGCATCATGGATTTCTCACCACGCTTTCGCGCCGCATCGATAATCCAGCGCATAGCGAGAGCGCTACGACGAACAGGTCGAACCTCAACAGGCACCTGATAGGTCGCGCCACCAACTCGGCGAGATTTAACCTCTACCGCCGGGCTGACGTTTTCCAAGGCCAGTTCCAATACTTCGATCGGCTCTGCAGCACCCTTGTCTTTGATGACATCCAGTGCACCATAGATAACGCGCTCAGCAACCGCTTTTTTACCATCAAGCATCAAAATATTGATGAACTTGGCGAGGCGAACACTACCGTACTTGGGATCAGGCAGAATTTCGCGTTTTGGGGCTTGTACTCTTCTAGACATTTTTTATCCCCTAACCCTTTGGCCGCTTGGCGCCGTACTTCGAACGTCCCTGACGACGTGAATCCACGCCTTGGGTATCGAGGCTACCGCGAACCGTGTGGTAACGAACACCTGGTAAATCCTTGACACGACCGCCACGAATCAACACTACTGAGTGTTCCTGCAGATTGTGCCCTTCACCGCCAATGTACGAAGTCACTTCGTAGCCATTGGTCAGGCGAACACGGGCCACTTTACGCATGGCTGAGTTCGGCTTTTTCGGTGTGGTGGTATAAACCCGTGTGCAAACGCCGCGCTTTTGTGGGCAGGCCTGCAGAGCCGGTACATTGGATTTCTCCGCCTTCCGCTTGCGCGGCTTGCGGACGAGTTGATTTATCGTCGCCATAGATTATCGTTTTTCGCCGCCAGCATGGGTCCGAAGGGCCAATGGATTGGGGCGGGTTTGGTTTCTGGGATCCTGAACGAAAAACAGGCCGAATGAATCGACCTGATCTCGAGCTGCGGAATTGTAGTAAGTCTAACCGGTCCTGTCAACCGTTCGCGGGTGCATCTGATTAGCTTTCCGCACCCGGTTGAGTATCACCAGACTCACCGTCTGGATTAGCCGCAGCCGGAGCTGCAGCGGGCGCAGGAGCTTCGTCCGCAAGGAGTCCGGCTGGTGCGATCGCATCCTCTGGCAGCAAACTACCCGGAACGCCACCAGTCAGGGCAGATTCCTGTTCGATTACTTGCTCAAAGGCATCATCAATATCGAGCTTCGCTCGTCGCTTACGTCGATCATTGTGGAAAGCCAGTCCAGTTCCCGCTGGTACCAATCGACCAACGATTACGTTTTCTTTCAAACCGCGTAAATCATCTCGAGCACCGCGCACTGCCGCATCGGTCAAGACACGTGTAGTCTCCTGGAATGATGCTGCAGAGATGAACGATTCGGTAACCAATGATGCCTTGGTGATACCAAGCAACAGGTTATCGAACTCAGCGAGTGATGCCTTGGGGTTCTCTTCCAGCAATTTCTCGTTGATCTCCTTGACGCGCAAGAAATCGATCTGCTCACCGCGAAGCAAGCGAGTATCACCAGGGATGCTGATCTCGACTTTGCGAAGCATCTGGCGAATGATCACCTCGATGTGCTTGTCGTTGATCTTTACACCCTGCAGACGATAAACATCCTGAATTTCCTGAACAAGATAGGCAGCGAGTGTTTCTACACCACGTAGACGCAGGATATCCTGAGGATTAGGTTCACCATCGGCGATAACTTCACCCTTCTCAACCGTCTCACCTTCGAACACATTGATGTGACGCCATTTTGGAATCAGCTCTTCGTAGTGCTCTTGCTTAGGTCCAGTGATAACCAGACGTTGCTTACCTTTGGTTTCCTTACCAAAACTGACGGTACCGCTAGTCTCGGCAAGTATCGCTGGCTCCTTAGGCTTACGCGCTTCAAACAAATCAGCAACTCGTGGCAGACCACCCGTGATATCACGTGTCTTTGACGATGCCTGAGGAATACGAGCAACGATGTCACCAACGACGACCTGATCACCATCCTGAAGGTTGATGATCGCACCCGGTGGCAAGAAGTAATGCGCTGGAATTTCAGTACCAACGTAGTTCAGATCGACACCGTCCTTGTCAACGAGCTTGACCATTGGACGCAAGTCTTTGTTGGTACCGCCACGTTGCTTATGGTCAGTAATAACAATGTCGGTCAGACCAGTGATGTCATCTGTTTCAGCTTTAACCGTTACGCCTTCAACAAAATCTGAGAACTTCGCAAACCCTGTTACCTCGGTTATGACCGGGTGAGTATGTGGATCCCAGGTAGCGAGGATAGCGCCAGCATTCACTGACTCATTATCCTTGACGTTGATCACCGCACCATAAGGAATCTTGTATCGCTCACGTTCACGACCATTGTCATCAACCAATGAAAGCTCAGCAGATCGCGATACCGCCATCAGCTTGCCGTCTTTGTTGGTGATCTCTTTCATGTTGAATAAACGCGCACTACCTTTCGATTTCGCTTCAACGCTGGACGCCGCTGCTGATCGAGAGGCCGCACCACCAATGTGGAAAGTACGCATGGTCAGCTGTGTGCCTGGCTCACCGATAGACTGGGCTGCCATAACACCAACCGCTTCACCGATGTTTATCATGTGGCCACGCGCTAGATCACGACCGTAGCAAGCGGCACAAACACCGTAATCAGCTTCACAGGTGATGGCAGAGCGTACGATGATTTCATCAACACCGGCCTCTTCCATTTCGTCCACAAGCTTCTCATCAAGCAATGTGTTCGCAGGTATCAGTACTTCTTTTTTGGTACCAGGTTTGATGATGTCGGTTGCGACAACTCGGCCAAGAACTCGCTCACGCAGTGGTTCAACAACATCACCACCTTCGATGATCGGCTTCATCGTCAAGCCTTCGCTTGTGCCACAATCCGGATTGACTACAACCATATCCTGCGCAACATCAACCAGACGGCGTGTCAGATAACCTGAGTTAGCTGTTTTTAGTGCGGTATCTGCCAGACCCTTTCGAGCACCGTGCGTAGAGATAAAGTACTGGTTTACATTAAGGCCTTCACGAAAGTTCGCGATGATCGGCGTTTCGATAATAGAACCGTCGGGCTTGGCCATCAGGCCTCGCATACCCGCTAGCTGACGAATCTGTGCCGCAGAACCACGCGCACCTGAGTCAGCCATCATGAAGATCGAGTTAAATGATTCTTGATCGACTTCTTCGCCTTTGGCATTGGTGACCTTTTCGGTACCCAGCCCTGCCATCATCGACTTCGCAACCTGGTCATTTGCAGAAGACCAAATATCAACAACCTTGTTGTATCGCTCACCGTTGGTCACAAGACCTTCAGCGTATTGCATTTGAATCTCTTTAACTTCGGCTTCAGCACTGCCGATAAGATCTTTCTTGTCATCAGGTACGACCATGTCACCGACACCGATGGACACACCGGCAAGCGTTGCATAGCGAAAGCCGAGATACATCAACTGATCCGCAAAGATGACCGACTCTTTCAAACCAAGGCGTCGATAGCACAGGTTGATGAGCTTGGAAATATTCTTCTTTGACAAGTTCAAGTCAACGTTGGCGAACTCGACCCCTTCTGGCAGAATCTCCGAGACAATTGCACGACCGACTGTTGTTTCAACACGGCGAGATTCCAGCTTCCAGGTTCCGTCCTCAGCCATCACAGAATCAACAATGCGGACCGTAACCATCGCGTGCAGATCAGCGATCTTGTTTTCATACGCTCGATGACACTCTGCAATATCGCGGAATACCATGCCCTCGCCTTTTGCGTTGACACGGGTTCGTGTCATGTAATACAAACCAAGAACGATATCCTGAGACGGCACAATGATTGGCTCGCCGTTGGCTGGAGAAAGTACGTTATTAGTCGACATCATCAATGCACGAGCTTCAAGCTGTGCTTCGATGGACAATGGCACGTGTACCGCCATTTGGTCACCATCAAAGTCA
>CAZQOI010000128.1:0-6264 GCA_964594905.1 uncultured Granulosicoccaceae bacterium | reverse complement strand
AAAGCCTTGATGCAGGGTGTCATTCAATGGGGGCCACTTTTGTGGGCCTATAACTGGCCAGGATCGTGATGATGCGAAACAGATTCAAAGAACTATTTAGATGTTTGGTGGTATGTGCAATTACGTCAATTGTCGCTAGCTGCTCCAGTGATCAGTTGCCAATCGGGGCCTCATTGCAGATCACACCTGACACTAGAAGTATACAAATCGTTGAACTGCGAGACGAAAACGACGTTTGTATATTCTTTGAAAATAATTATGTTGATCTGCCAATTATTCTGACACTGGCTGATTCTCAGCAGAGTCCGATTGGAGGAGCTGATGTGAGTGTCTATGTTGATTTTGCAGAAAACACATTTACGGGAATTCCAGCGCTAAAACTCTATATTGATAATAATGGTAATGGTGTCATCGATGATGAGACAGAGTATGTCAGTGGTATAGATGACCCAATCGCCAGAGTACGCACCAGAGCTCTCAGTGGCGATAGTGCGCTGATCTTGCGTGTTAATCTCTCTTGCTCTTTTCGAGGGGAGGTCTTTGCCTTTGTTGATGGCGTTACGGCGAGCTCTTCTATAAGCGTTGACGCGACAGAGACAACACCAACACCAACAACCACAGACGCGTCTGCGTACATCGGTGGTTGAACTATGAGTATTGACATTAGCACTGTTGATGAGTCTGGTCTAAAGACTCGCAAAAAGCGTGTGTTGACACGGAAGGGAGCTCCATTGTTATTTGCTTATGAAGCAATAACATTCTGGCAGCGATTCCGTGGAATAAAAGCTGTACCAAAACTTGGTCCAACAGATGCGTTGATAATCAAACCGTGCAGCTCTGTTCATACTTTCGGCTTGCAGCAATCGTTGGATGTGCTCTTTGTAGGTTTGCATGGTGAGATATTGAAAGCGCTGACACTTGAGCCTCGATCCATAAGCGTCTGTTTTGATGCTGCTTTAGTTATTGAAATGTCTGTCGGAACTATTGAAAGACTGGATTTTCAGGTAGGGCAACGAATCGTCCCGGAGAATGAAACATGGTGACAATAAAAAAGTATCTATTAACTGTTTTAGTCAGTGGAATCGGCTTGGTCACTTCAGGTTGCGCCGCGCCTGCTAAATCGTCTTCAGGAATTAGTCCGGTAGCGTCCTACACTGACGACGTGTTCGAGTTATCAGCATCCGCCGACCTCGCTTATCAGCAAAATCGTTGGATTGATGCGGTTCGCTTATACCAGGAGCTCACCGTCGCAGTTCCAGACGACGCGTACGGATGGTTTCGATTGGGTAATACCTTTGCGCAGCAAGGAGCGTATGCAAAAGCTATCGAAGCTTATGAGGCGTCCATTCAACGGAATTCATCACAACCAAAACCCTGGTTCAATTTGTCGACCGCTTATCTGTTGAATGCGCAATTTGCGATGACTCGTTCCTGGGAAAAGTTAAGACAAAATGATCCAGCAAAGGCGGTGATTGAATCACGATTGCGAATATTGTCAGGTTTGATTCATGATCGCATTGAAGATATGCACCCCTCGACGCCGACTCGATACAACTGATTTGATTCCACAAGCCACGAACCAAAGGAATAATCTATGTGGTTAACTAGTTCATTGAGACGCACCCAGCTCGGTGCTTCACTCACTGAGATGGTTGTTGTCTCACCAGTACTGCTTTTGTTTGGTTTGAGCACTGTTCAGGCTGGTCTGATTTATCACGGAAAGACGACCATTAACTATGCGACATTTGAAGCAGCACGAACTGGCGCTGTAAATCATGGCCAAGTGAGTGTAATGCGAAAGGAACTTGGAGCTCGTCTAGCACCATTGGAAGGTGGAGATGGAAGCACCGAAAGAGCGGCAATAGCAATTACCAACTCAGTTATCAATGCAGAAAACCCAGTCAATACACGTTTAAAGATTCTGAGCCCAAGCATCGAGGCTTTTGAAGACTGGAAAATCACCGATGACGAAGGACGCGATGTGATTCCCAATAGTCATCTCCGTCATATCCGAGGGGATTTAGCAGTAGCTGGAGAGTCTTCTGGTATGACGCTTAGAGATGCTAATCTGCTCAAGGTTGAGGTCACGCACGGTCTGGAGCTTAAGGTGCCAATTGTAAACAAGTTGTTATCTAGCGCTATGCAGTTGGTTGATCCTGTCAATGTGATTTTTTATGAGCAGAATATGTTGCCAATAAAATCTGTAGCTACAGTACGAATGCAATCAGAGCTATGGAAGGATGAAGTGTTGGCCTCGAATACACCTCCACCTGAAACTACCACCACTGTCGCAAGCCTGACCAATGGCAATGGTTCGGATTCGCTTTCATCTTCTGTTGTCGAACAAAGCTCGGTGTGTGCGAGCAATAATGGTCTTGGAAATGGGATAAGCCTGATAGATACAGAGAACTTCGAGCACGAAGTATGTGCGGTAACGGATCTATCTTTCTCGGGCTTGGATGGAGCTGATCTGGTATCGGGTGATGAGTGCTGAGTTTCATGATTATGACATATCAGATTCCGGGGATCTGTGATTGCCGACAGCTTGTTATATTTGTACCACTGTTACTTCAAGTCTGAGCTGGAACTATCGTACAAAACCTGTGTTATATAATAGTAACGTTTAAACAATGGAAACGCCATGAATAGCTATTCAGCAGTGATAAAAGAGTCTGATGAAGGATGGGTAGGTTGGATCGAAGAAGTGCCTGGTGTGAATTGCCAGGAGCCATCTAAAGAAGAGTTAATCGAGACATTAAAAGTGACGCTTAAGGAGGCAATGGAATTAAATCGTGATGATGCAAGGAATGCTGCAGGTTCTGATTTTGAGGAACTAAAAATAGCGATATGAAACGAAGGGATTTGATTCGACATTTGGAGTCGCATGGATGCATATTGCTTAGAGAAGGAGGTAGACATTCTTGGTGGCACAATCCCTCGCATAATCGCAGATCAGCAATTCCTCGTCATCGTGAAATTAACGATAATCTTGCGAGAAAAATCTGCAAGGATTTAGGTGTACCTCCCAAACAAAAAACCTGATCCTCGACGAGAAATACTTTTTGAGAGGTTCGAATCCACAGTTCGATTTGAGTTACTTTTTTATCAAGTTGAGTGTCGATCCAGTCGATTTACCTTTTCAGAAGTTTAAGCTGTCGACCACGTGTTCTGGCTAAAGTGTTGACAGCTTTTCGTAGTCGGATAACTTAATAGCCTCTGGAAACACGGTAAAGATCAAAAACCTCGAGGCAGTCTGATGCCGCCGAGTTGGGCGGTTGTCTGCCGAATAGTGGTACCTTGTGTCCTCGTACTGGGGGGCACATGAAAGTCGATCTGGCAAGTTCTGAAATCACATCAATTAGTAAGGGATACGATCCAGATCCCAAGCGTTCCTTTTCCTTACGAAAAGAGGCCTACACTGAGTCTCCTTGGTTTGATGTCGATACTCATAAAATCCTGCGAAAGTCCTGGCAGTGGGTTTGTCACGTTGAAAAACTGCGGGAGAAGGGACGCTACATAGCCGTCGAGATCGCAGGGCAGCCGATTCTTATTGTTCGGGATAGAACCGGTGTACTTCGGGCCTTCTACAACGTTTGTAAACATCGGGCCCATCAGCTCCTGAGTGGCGATGGAACTACCGGCGGCATTGTATGCCCGTATCACGCGTGGACTTATAACCTTGAAGGTCGCTTGTACAAAGCGCCGCATACGGAAAATCTCGATGGGTTTGTGCTCGACGATGTATGCCTTGATGCAGTACAAGTGAAAGAATTTTGTGGCTTTGTCTATGTCAACCTCGATTCAACAGCCGCGTCATTAAGTTCTCAGTCGGGTGAACTTGAAAATGAGATTCGCCACTGGGCACCTGATGTTGACGAACTGACGTTTGGCCACCGATTGACTTACGACATCAAGTCCAACTGGAAAAACGTTGTTGATAACTTTCTTGAGTGCTATCACTGTCCGGTAGCACACAAAGATTTCTGCGATCTCGTGGATATGGATAGCTACAAGGTCACGACCCATGGCATTTACTCAAGCCATATGGCAGACGCGGGGAACGCGCCAAATACTGCCTATGATGTGTCGAAGGCCACGGTCAAGACGCATGCGGTATGGTGGTTGTGGCCGAATACCTGTCTGATGCGTTATCCGGGTCGCAGCTCTATGATTGTTCTGAATATCATTCCCGTTGCGCACGATAGAACCCTTGAAACCTATGATTTCTATCTTGAGACGCCAGAACCTGATCCGATGGAAGTGGAGGCTATTCGCTATATCGATGAGGTACTGCAGGTTGAGGATATCGCACTCGTTGAAAGTGTCCAGCGTGGTATGAATACACCTGCTTTCTCTCAAGGCAGAATTGTTCACGATCCAAACGGCTCGGGTAAATCAGAACATGCTGTCCATCATTTTCATGGTCTGGTTCTGGACGCTTATGGAAAACCCGAGTCATGATGCTTGAAAACAAGATAGCAATGGTTACCGGTGGTTGTGGAGGCATTGGTCGCGCGATTTGTTCCCGCTTTGTTAGTGAAGGCGCAACAGTCTATGCAACAGACTTGAGTGAAAGTGGATCCTTCGATGAGAACTCGACAGGTTCCGCAAGCTTTATAAAGCTTGACGTCAGTTCAGAAGAAAACGTCATTGATGTTATCAACGAAATCCAGGAACGATCAGGGGCTTTGGATATTCTCGTTAATGCTGCGGGTATTGAAATTGAAAAGACAATTGAGGACACAACATTAGAGGAGTGGAATCAAAGTCTTGCCGTTAACGTCACTGGCACCTTCCTCAGTGCAAAATATGCACTGCCGCTTCTGCGTAATGCCGTCAAACAAGGTCGTTCACCGTCGGTGATCAATTTTGGCTCATACGATGGATTTATCGCTGATCCCGGGCTCGCTGCTTATTGTGCAAGTAAAGGAGCGGTACACGCTCTAACGCGTGCCATGGCCTGTGATCATGGTCCGGAGGGTATTCGTGTAAACGCGATTTGCCCAGGGTATATCGATACACCTATGTTGCAAAGCTTCTTTAATGGCGATGGCTCAGGTGGGGCAGGTGCGAATATTGATCAGTTGCAACAAGCTGTTCGCGATGTTCATCCCATGCGCAACTACGGAACACCAGAGGACGTTGCTAACCTCGTAAATTGGTTGGCTTCTGACGAAGCGCGCTACGCTTCGGGTCAGTTATGGGTTCTGGATGGTGGTTTGTCGGCCCAGGTTCAACAAATGAAACTGTAATGAGCACTATAGAAAAACATGCTTTGGTTACTGGCGGTGGTCGTGGCATCGGTCTGGCTATTGTTGAACGTTTGTTAGCCGATGGGTACAAGGTTGTCACCTGCGGGCGAAGTGCAAGGAACGATAGTGTGCCTAATGAAGCGGAATGGATAACGGGCGATGTTGCCAGCCCTGATCAATCACGGTCTATTGTTGGATATGCTCATCGTCTTCATGGCCCGATCAGTTTGCTCGTCAATAATGCAGGAGTGCAGGTAGAGAAAACTCTGCTTGATAGCAGTGACGACGACTGGGATCTGGTGGTTGGTGTTAATTGCCGTGGGGTATTCAATATGAGTCGTGCCTGCCTACCATCGATGCTGGAACACGGTGGCACCATTATTAATATCGGATCTATCTCCGGTGATGTATCTGATCCAAGTATGGCGCTCTACAATGCCTCTAAAGCGTTCGTTCACGGTCTCACTCGGTCCATTGCGATTGACCATGGTCCAAAGGTTCGTTGCAACGCAATACAGCCTGGCTGGATCATGACAGCAATGGCCGATGATGCTTTTGCATTGGCTAATGATCCTGAAGCAGCCAAACGTGATGCACTTTCACGTCACCCGGTTGGTCGCTTTGGTAGTCCGGAAGATATAGCCAATATGGTGAGCTTTCTAGCATCAGACAAAGCGGAGTACGTAAACGGGCAGTGCTTTACCGTTGATGGTGGGATGACCGCTGCATCACCATTGCAACCGGGATTGTTCTGACGTAAGCGCAGTGCCGAAACACCGTGCGTATACAGCTTAACTAACTTAATCAGCTTAGTCGGCGATATTCAAACCCAGCCGTAGCTGATTGCTCACCGAAAGTACTTTGTCATCGTTGCCGTTGGGTGCCGCTATCATTAATGCGGCTGGTGACGTTTCACCTGGAATAGGTACAGGCATGCTCAATGCGCATCCGTTGACGAGATTAATCATCGTTGTATTTCTGAGTAACATCGGATTGATGACATCAAAATTTT
>CAZQOI010000127.1:0-6276 GCA_964594905.1 uncultured Granulosicoccaceae bacterium | reverse complement strand
AATAACGTCAGAATTCTAACGATTTTCAAATGACTCACTCGCGCACTCTTCTGAGCGTAAAACGCCAACCGAGCACGGTGATACTCAAGATGACACACAGGATAAGAACGGTATCGATAGATCGAGATTGAATTGAACACCCAGATGCATTCAAACCAGTTCGTACTGCACTACCAGCGCCATCAGCCAATTGCTGCGTAATGCCGGGAACTGATGCAGGTGGCGTAACCGGTGACGTCACAGGATTACCTGGTAGAGGCTCAAGTGGAGCGATCACTGTTGGCGTGCTTCCATCAGCTGCAGGGTCGAGATAATCGACCAGGCCATTGCTATTGTTGTCCAGAAGCTCGAGCGAAACAGCACGAATACCGTCATCCATACCATCAACGTCAACAACGTCTGAAAAGTTATCTACACGCCCATCATTGTCGATATCAAAACCACCCGCCTCCAGAAGATCGCTGATGCCATCATTGTCGCTGTCAAGATCCTGAAAGTCAGGCAAATCAGTACCATCGCTATTGCGCGGAATAATGTCATCGACGCCGTCTCCTGTGACATCACAACAAGTCTCATCGTTAACGCTTTGCAATTGATCAGCAATGCCATCACTTCCGACAGTTCCGGGCGGTGCGTCAATACGCCCATCACGATCATTGTCCCTAAGCGGCGCTACTCCCGTCTCAAAGGCATCACCCAAGCCATCATTATCTGAATCTAGATCATAGATATCCGGTATATCATCGTGACCCGCGTCCGTGTTGGCCAGGTTATAAGCAGGACGTCCAGTATCTAACGGTGACTCGAAGATATCGATAAGTCCGTTATCACCCACCGAACCTACAAGCCGACCGCCACGCGCAACTAGCGTCGAAATGGCTACCTGACCCGCAGCGCCAGACTCCTGCCAGTCGAGAATGCCATCGTTATCGCTGTCCAAATCCAGACGATTGGGAATACCATCGCGATCCGAATCAAGATCGTTACCATCAGCTTGTATTTCCCAAAGATCCGGTACTCCATCATTGTCATCGTCCACATCAGCTGTATCAACGATCTGATCACCATCAGCATCGTTGCGTGTTATCTCTGCAGCAGCAAGCTTCGATATGAACGGCGCAAACAATGGCAGCAAGCACAACAGAGCCACAAGCGTGATCGCAATCCATCTACGCCGGTGACAAGTGTGCTCGTAATGTGCCTCATGCATGTTCAACTACCGTCTAACGGGCGGAATTTCGCCTAATACATGCGGAGGCTAGCAGAGGAATATCGAAGTTCAAGACAACTTAACACTCGTTGACAAGCTTGCTGACACCTCGTTGATAGCTCACTAACAGCTAGTTAACAGCTAGACGAAAGCTAATTGATAGGTCGGGGTTAGCTAGCTGAGATGCCCGCAAACGCTCAATGAATGACACTGAGACTTTGGGCTTCATCCGATCATTGACGATTGGAACCACCAATTTGAGAAAGGATATCTGAAAGTCGAAACGCTGACTCAACTGCACCTTCCTTGGTTAAATGCTCACCATCAACCGATATCAACAAGCCATCTGGAGTGAATATTTTGCATGCAAGGCCGCTTCCACCACACAGTGGATCTAACAATGAATAGTAATATTGATAACCACGCATCTTATCGTCGAGTTTACGTGATACCTGCAAAGTAGATTCGACAGCGGCGTGGACATATTCTGCTCTCTCCTCAATAGGCAGGTCTAAAAGCGCGTAAGGCTCAAATTTTCCAAAATTCTTATTACCAAAAACCCTGACTGGTTTATTAAAGGTTTGGTTTAGCTTATCTATAGATTGTGGCAGCAAGTCGACCACCCAGTCCAACCACGAAGCAACAACCCAAATTTCGTCGGCATCATTCATTAGCTTCAACAAGTTCTCATTCTCGTATCGCCCAAGAACCTTGCATCTCTCTCTTCTTTTAAAAGGAATGTACCGCTCTATCGCCTCATAACTACTCAGGAATAAATTACCGCATTCCTCGTTAATTTCGTGAGCTGAAAACTCATGACTATCAAATCTGCCAGATTCAACAATAATATTCAGAAAATCCTTGGCAAAACTATCACCAATCACTACTACCTTGGTTTTTGATTCCTCTCTAAACTCGGCGTGATGAATCGCATCAAATCTATCGCGAATATAAGCTTCAAATTTTGAAAGCTGAGTCAATAGCTTTCCATCCTCAGCCTCAAAACGATTAGGAAAGCCGTTTTTACTGATAACAAAAGCCCCCAGAGCAATAAAAGCAACAGCACCAACGATCGAAAATGACAAAACAGCTTTCAGTGAAATTACTGACTTATCTCTAAATGGTTTCTCAACAAAAATATAAGTAATACATGAAAGAATAAATATTAAAACAAGCAAAACAAAAAGATAGTTGTCGAATACATTTATCTGCCTCGCCAAAGCAAAAATTGGCTGATGCCACAAATACAAAGAAAAGCTTATGAGACCAACAAATACTATTGCTCGTCCGGAAAAGACTTTCTTGACCAGATAAGAGTGTTGCGCGGACAGGATAAATAAAAATGTACCCCCAACCGGAACCAATGCTGTGAGAGATGGAAACAGAGTCTCTGAATTGAACTTGAAAAATGAGTAGAAAATCAGCGAGAGGCTAAAAAGAGATATTAAATCTGCCCACCACCTGCCCAAGTTGATATCCCTTCGCTTGAGTATCAGTGCAGCAAAAGCTCCAAACAAAAGCTCCCATGCCCGTGTGACAGGAAAGTAAAAAGCGGTATCGAAATGCAGCAGCGTCACATAGTAGGAACTGATTAAAGACAATACGAACGAGAGAAAAAGCAGAATGAAAAACGTTTTAACGTATTTCTTCAACAACAAAAGAAACACAGGAAAAACGATGTAAAACTGCTCCTCTACCGCCAAACTCCAGGTATGTATCAGAGGCTTTAACTCCGCCAAACCACCGAAGTAGCCGCGCTCAGACCAGAAATAAAAATTGGAAGCGAAAAGAGGTGTGGCAATTAAACTCTTTGAAAAAGAAATCAAATGCGCGGGATATAAAACGATCAACGATGCTATCGCTGACACAAACATTACACAATACAATGCCGGCAATATTCTTCGCGCACGCCTCTCGTAGAAACTAGCAATGCTAAAACGATTAAGCTCGATGTCCTCAACAAGGATTGTGGTAATCAGATAACCACTAATGACGAAAAATACGTCAACACCAACATAGCCCCCACTGAACAACTCAAATCCAGCGTGAAACAATATTACGGGGACAACAGCTAGTGCACGTAGGCCGTCAATTTCAGCACGATAGTTCAAGTGCGAGAGTCAGGGGTTGTGTGTCATTCCCTTCATTCTATACAGAGAGTATTGAATCAGGTAAAAGTATTTTCGTAACGCACACTCGTCACCACAACTATAGATCCACTATTCCCATTCAATAGTAGCTGGCGGCTTACTGGATATGTCATAGGTGACTCGAGAAACACGCGGTATTCCATTGCAAATAGCTCGTGATACCTCATCCAGAAAATCCCACGGCAACTGTGCAGCGCGAGCTGTCATAAAATCGATGGTCTCAACCGCGCGTAACGCAATCACATAATCATAACGTCGACCATCGCCAGTAACACCAACTGATTTAACCGGTAGAAATACAGCGAATGCCTGCGATACAGCATCATAAAGATCATGCTTATACAAAGCATCAATAAAGATTGCATCGGCTTCGCGCAGTATGTCAGCGTATTCTTTTGATACTGCGCCAAGAATACGTACCCCTAGCCCAGGCCCTGGAAAGGGATGACGCTGAACCATTGATGCCGGCAAACCCAAATCGAGCCCTATCTTGCGTACTTCATCCTTGAACAGTTCACGCAAAGGTTCAACTAGCTTCAACCGCATGTCTGCTGGCAGCCCGCCAACGTTGTGATGCGATTTGATCAGATGTGCAGAACCGCTGGTACTCGCGGCTGATTCGATCACATCAGGATAGATCGTACCCTGCGCCAACCAACTCGCATTAGTAAGCTTGGCTGCTTCCTCTTCAAACACATCAATAAACAACTTGCCAATGATCTTCCGCTTATCTTCCGGATCAGCGACTCCCTCAAGGCCGCCCAGAAAACGCGCCTCGGCGTCCACTCTGATGACATTGACACCCATGTTATCCGCAAAGGTCTGCATGACCTGATCGCCTTCATTCAACCTTAGCAAGCCGTTGTCAACAAACACGCAAGTCAGTTGCGTACCAATCGCGCGGTGCAGTAGTGCGGCAACAACTGAAGAATCAACACCGCCGGACAAACCGAGCAGAACTTCTTCATCGCCAACGGTGTCTTTGATTCTCTGAATAGCATTTTCGATGATGTTGCCCGGCGTCCATAAACCATCGCAGTGACAGATCTCGCGAACAAATCGGGTCAGAAGGTTTGTTCCCTGAGTGGTATGAGTCACCTCTGGATGAAACTGCAGGCCATATTGATGCAGCGCATCGTTGGCTATCATCGCCACCGGCGCATTGTCGCTGGTACCCGTCACCGTAAAACCGTCAGGCAAACCCTCAACTCTGTCGGCATGACTCATCCAGACATCAAGTTCTGCCACATCACTGACAAGTCGGTCGTGCAAACCATCGAAAAAGGATGAGTTGCCTACTGCTGATACTGATACATAACCAAACTCACTGTGCGCGCTTTGCGCCCGGACCTCTCCACCAAGTTGATGAACCATGGCTTGCATGCCGTAGCAAATACCCAGCACAGGAACACCCAGTGACAATGCACTAGTCGGTATGCTCGGCGAGCCTTTTTCGAGTACCGACTCAGGTCCGCCTGACAAGACGATGCCGGCGGGTTTGAAATTCTCAAGCACAGCATTGCTAATATCCCAAGAGTGTATTTCGCAATACACACCCGCCTCGCGAATGCGCCGCGCAATAAGCTGAGTGGTTTGTCCGCCAAAATCGAGGATCAAAATACGTTGTGCGTGCAGATCAGTCATCGCTGCAAATAAAAATAGAGTTCAACGTTTATCAACTATTACGGTAGTTAGGCGCTTCCTTGGTCATCTGCACATCGTGCACATGACTTTCGCGCATACCGGCACCTGTGATACGAACAAATTCAGCTTCGGTGCGCATGGTGTGTATATCAGGGGCGCCACAGTAACCCATACTGGAACGAACGCCTCCGGTCATCTGATGCACGATGGCAGCTACCGGTCCCTTGTATGGCACCCGTCCCTCTATTCCTTCCGGCACGAGTTTATCTTCGGCGTCCTCGTCATCCTGAAAGTAACGATCACTGGACCCTGCCCGCATAGCACCGACCGAACCCATACCGCGGTAAGACTTGTATGAGCGTCCCTGGAATAAAACAATTTCGCCGGGTGCTTCCTCGGTACCAGCAAACATACCGCCCACCATGACACTCGAAGCGCCCGCCGCGATTGCTTTCGCCATATCACCCGAAAAACGAATACCACCATCGGCAATCAATGGCACATCAGTACCTTCAAGCGCTTCAGCCACATTACCGATAGCTGAGATTTGCGGTACACCCACGCCTGCAACAATTCGCGTGGTGCAAATAGAGCCCGGACCTATACCTACCTTGACACCATCAGCACCGCATTTAACCAAATCAGTGGCAGCCGCTCCGGTTGCAATATTGCCACCGATAACTTGCGTGTCAGGGTAATGAGATTTGATCCACTCCACCCGATCAAGTACACCTTGAGAATGACCATGCGCAGTATCAACTACCAATACATCAACGCCTGCTTCAACCAAGGCAGCAACGCGATCATCAGTATCACCTCCAGTACCTACAGCCGCACCAGATAACAGTCGACCTTCGGTGTCCTTGCACGCGTTTGGAAAATCCTGCGCTTTGCGGATGTCCTTGACGGTGATCATGCCACGCAATTCAAAATCATCATTAACGATCAACACCTTTTCAATTCGGTGTTTATGCAGTTGCTCTATCGCATCGCTGCGTGGTGCGTTTTCTCTCACTGTCACCAACCGCTCACGAGGCGTCATGATTGCCGAGACAGGCTGGTCAAGTTGCGTTTCGAAACGCAGATCGCGCTGCGTGACAATACCGGTAAGCGTGTTTCCATCTACAACCGGTAAACCGGAAATGCCATGTTGCGAAATCATATCGATGACGGCACGTATGGTGGTGTTTGGCGTAATGGTGATCGGTTCAGTCACCACACCAGATTCGTGCTTCTTGACGTGTGTGACTTCAGCCGCCTGACGTTCAACTG
>CAZQOI010000126.1:4040-6360 GCA_964594905.1 uncultured Granulosicoccaceae bacterium | reverse complement strand
ATGGCCTTGAAAGCCGAGCCTGGATCGGCGGCTAATACCATTCGCTACTATGCGGAATGTCTTGATAAAGTGTATGGGGAGATTGCACCAACATCCGATGATGTGCTTGGCCTGATTCATCGCGAGCCAGTCGGTGTTGTGGGTGCCATCATCCCGTGGAATTTTCCGCTGATGATTGGTGCCTGGAAAATGGGGCCTGCGTTGGCGATGGGCAACTCTGTGGTACTCAAGCCACCAGAGACGGCATCCTTGTCAATGATTCGAATGGCAGAGCTTGCACATGAAGCTGGTTTACCGGACGGGGTATTGAATATTGTCACCGGTGAGGGCGCTGTGGTTGGTGAAGCCATCGGTCTGTCTATGGATATTGATGTGCTGGTGTTTACGGGTTCTGGGGCGACCGGACGACGTTTGCTGGAGTATTCAGCCCGCTCGAACCTTAAACGGGTCTATCTTGAACTGGGTGGTAAATCGCCGAACATCGTCTTTGCCGATACCACCAACCTTGACGAAGCCGCCAAGGTTGCAGCAATGGGTATCTTTCGTAATTCCGGACAAGTGTGTGTGGCCGGTTCACGGCTTTTGGTTGAAGCATCGATTCATGATGAATTCGTTGCTCGTGTAGTGAAGAATGCCGAAGCCTTGCGGGTTGGTGATCCCTTGGATGTTGGCAATGACGTGGGGGCTGTCAACTCTGAAGTGCAGCTTACGCAAAATCTGGGTTTTGTTGAGAAAGCGATTGCTGAAGGTGGTGAGTTAGCTGTCGGAGGCACGCGTATTCTTGAGGAAACCGGTGGCTTTTACATGGCACCAACTGTAGTTACAGGTGTCACTGCAGAGGCAACGCTAAATCAGCAAGAAGTGTTTGGACCGGTATTAGGCGTTAGTGCATTCTCTGATGAGGAGGATGCTTTACGCATTGCCAATTCAACGGTATATGGATTGGCGGGTGGAGTTTGGACTTCAAACCTTTCACGTGCACATCGTATGGTCAAAGGTATTCGCACAGGTGTCGTGCATGTCAATACTTATGGAGGCGCAGACATCACCGTGCCGATGGGTGGTGTTGGCCAGTCTGGTAACGGTCATGATAAATCCCTCCATGCCTTGGATAAGTACATGGATTTGAAAACGGCCTGGATCAAACTGTAGCGCTGCATTGATGATGTAGTGCGCCAATAGATCCACTTCAAAAAAGATCGAAGTCAAAGACCGAGGTCAGATCAAAACCAAGCGCTAACGCTATTCCTTGTGAGGATCGAGTAGCAGTAACAAATCAAGTAACTGTTCGTATTGTTCGCGGCCCAGTTTTTTCTTGAAGCCTTCAACGATTTGCGCAGCCTGCGGGCCTTTCTCATCAATGATGTCTTGCCCGGCCTTGGCAATTGATATGGTTTGACGGCGCCGATCCTCTTCATCTCGAGACAAGGTTATCAACTGTTTTTTCTGCATGGTCTGCGCGATGCGAGTAAGGCTTGGAAAGAGCAGGGATGCGCGATCTGCAAGATTCGATGTAGTCTGTGGTCCGTGTTCATCCAGAACTCTGAGTACTCGCCACTGTTGCTCGGTAATACCTGTTTCTGCCAACATTTCCCGGATGGGTGGCATGACTCCCTCGCGTGCACGGATCAACGCGATGGGCAATGATCGGTTGGTGGATGGGAGCTTATCTTTCATCAATAAATCTTCTCAAACCAAGTTCGGTTTAGCCATGTTGATCAGCAACTGTTGCAACTGACTTTAACCGCTTTATTATTTGACATGAATTTAATTAACATGTTAATTTTAACAGATATAGAACAACATTGGAGTCTTCTTCTGTGAGCGCTCTCGAACAGAACATCGATAAACTCAACGGGCACTTGGCGCGTTTCAAAAACACCGGGGTTCTTAACCGCATCGCTGGTGAGGATCGTCCGGGTGCTGCGGGCGTCTTTCAAACACACTCGCCAGTTGATAAAAGCCTGATCTGTGATGTTGCCAGATCTGCTGAATCGGATGTTGATACGGCGGTGGCAAGCGCATCTGATGCATTCAAGTCATGGCGCGATATGCCTGCCACAGAGCGCCGCAAGATTTTGTTGAACGTTGCTGATGCGATTGAGGCGCGAGCTGAAGAGATTGCCTTGTGCGAATGTTGGGACACTGGGCAAGCATTACGATTCATGTCGAAGGCTGCATTGCGGGGTGCTGAAAATTTCCGATACTTTGCCGATCAAGCAGTACAGGCGCGTGATGGTAAGCATTTGAAATCGCCCACATTGATGAACGTGACCAGTCGTGTGCCGATTGGACCTGTAGGCATTATTACTCCGTGGAA
>CAZQOI010000126.1:0-3940 GCA_964594905.1 uncultured Granulosicoccaceae bacterium | reverse complement strand
TCGCAGGAAGAAATCTTTGGCCCGGTGCTGACCTCCATTCCATTTTCAACGGAGGAGGAAGCGTTGGAAATTGCCAATGACACGCGCTATGGTTTGACCGCCTATGTTTGGACCAATGATCTTACGCGGGCCATTCGGTTTACGGATGAACTCGAGGCGGGCATGATTTGGGTTAATTCTGAAAACGTCCGCCACTTACCAACTCCGTTTGGTGGCGTGAAGGCCAGTGGTATTGGTCGTGATGGTGGTGATTGGAGTTTTGATTTTTATATGGAGCAAAAGCACATTGGTTTTGCGACAGGGCAACACAAGATTCCTCGGCTCGGTGCATGAGCCAGAGCTAGGCTGCATCGCTTACCTGCATTGCAAGAGAGATTGTCAATGAGCACAGAAGATCAAGGCGCTTATCACAAGTTCAGAGCTGCACCGCGCACGCAGCCGAGTGGTTGCCCGGTCGATCACGAATTCACAACCTTCCAGGAAGACTACCTGGCCAATCCTTACGCTAATCTTGCAAAGCTCAGAGAAAAACACCCGGTTTTTTATTCTGAGAAGCTGGGTTATCTCGTGGTCACACGAATGGAAGATGTGCAGGAAATATTCCGTAACCACGAATCGTACTCTTCAGAAAATGTTCAAGACCCAGTGTTCCCTATAAGCGATAGGGCGGCAGCTGTGCTTGGTGCTGATGACTTTGGCCCTGTTGCGGTGATGTCAAATCGGCAACAGCCTGATCACACACGGATCAAGAAATACACCAGTGCTGCGTTCTCTGGTCGTCGAATGAAAATGCTTGAGCCGTACATCAAACAACGCAGCCAGGAGTTAATTGATGCGATGCTCGAGAGTGGTGGCCCGGCAGAATTTGTCAGTTCCTTCGGTCATCCATTACCGGGTCAAATCATATTTCGTTTTATTGGTTTTGACGAAGCTGATGATGAACAACTGATTCGATGGACGGCAAACCGTATGGCCTTCACGTGGGGTAATCCCAACGAAGATGAGCAAGTTGAGATAGCCGAGAATATGTTGCGCTACTGGCGATACTGCTGCGAGTTTGTCGCCTACCGACATAAGAACCGGGGTGATGATCTGACATCTGAGTTACTTGATGCGCACGATGCGAATTCTGAGGAGTTGGCTTATCGTGAAGTGGAATCCATCATCTATGGGCTTTCATTTGCGGGACATGAAATTGTCAGTAATTTTCTAAGCAATGCATTGCTGTGTTTGTTACCGAGGCGTGATGACTGGTCGGCGCTAGCTAGTGATCCAACGTTAATCGCTAATGCACTGGAAGAAGTGTTGAGGTTCGAATCACCGCAAACCAGTTGGCGCAGAATAACCACGCAGGATTCAAGCATTGGCGATGTACAGATACCTGCAGGAACGCCAGTGTTCCTGAGTCTTGCCGCCGCTAATCGTCAACCCGATTTATTCGAGTCACCCGATGTGTTCGATATACAACGTAAGAATGCACGTAAACATATTTCGTTTGGTCAAGGTATCCATTTTTGTCTTGGTGCGCGTATGGCGCGTATTGAAGCAGCTATTGCCATAGAGGCTTTGGCAACGCGCATGCCGAGCTTGCGTTTAGTTGATGATCAAGCGTTGTCGTATTCAGCGAATATTACTTTTCGCGGACCACAGGAATTATATGTTGATTGGTAATCTCCCAATCATCCGCCGGCGTCCTGATTAGTTGAGAAACGGTAGACGTAAAAGTGCGAGTAGGTATCTTGTAGTCAAAATTGACCAACACCCACCCGATGGTTTGTGGACCCCAATTTCATCTTTAAATTGATCCTGTCGTTTGATAGACTCGGACGACGTTTTTAGACCTATAAAACAACATAAAACCACGGGAGGCCACGTGCCAGAATCCACCATTTATGTCGCAGGAACCTTTGACACAAAATCTGCCGAACTGGGTTACTTGAAGGACACTCTTAGCAGCGCTGGAGTGGCAGTTAGCACGATTGATTTGGCGACAAGCGGTGGTGATTCCAGCGCGGATATTTCACCTCAAGACATAGCTGCTTTCCACCCAGATGGAACCAAAGCAGTATTCACCGGTGATCGAGGAACTGCTGTTGCCGGCATGGCTCTCGCGTTCAAAGCATGGGCAGAGAAAAATGCGAGCTCTATAGGTGGCATGATCTCAGCAGGCGGCTCAGGTGGTACAGCCTTGGTCACCCCAGCAATGCAATCCTTGCCCATCGGAACACCTAAAATCATGGTGTCCACGGTTGCCTCAGGCAACGTTGAGCCGTACGTTGGACCAAGTGACATCATGATGATGTACTCAGTAACCGATGTACAAGGGCTTAATACTATTTCGCGAAAAGTGTTAGGAAATGCTGCGGCCGCTATGGCTGGTGCTGCTTTGCACGCACCGGCGATTGTCACTGATGCGAATGAAAAGCCGGGGCTTGGTATGACCATGTTTGGCGTCACCACCGCTGCCGTTCAATCCGTTATTGCAAAGTTGGAATCAGAGTACGAACCGTTTGTTTTTCATGCGACAGGTGTTGGTGGTCGATCAATGGAAAAACTTGCCGATGGTGGGTTCTTCAAAGCAGTGATGGATCTAACCACAACCGAAATATGCGACATGTTGTTTGATGGTGTTTTCGCTGCTAATGAAGATCGATTTGGTGCGGTTATTCGTCAGAAAGTTCCGTATGTTGGATCGGTAGGTGCACTGGACATGGTTAACTTTGGGGCACCCCCAACTGTGCCTGCCAAGTACGAAGGTCGGCTTTTTTACGAGCACAACCCGCAGGTAACGCTGATGCGTACAACGCCTGAGGAAAACGCGCAAATGGGACAATGGATTGCCGGGCGTCTTAATTTGATGGAAGGTCCGGTTCGATTTTTATTGCCACACGGTGGGGTGTCCGCACTCGATGCGCCAGATATGCCATTCAATGATGATGCAGCGCGTGACAGCTTATTCAACGCTATTCGTAACACCTTTACTGAAACCAGGGATCGTCGCTTGGTTGATGTACCTCATCATATTAATTCTCCAGAGTTTTGCGATGCAGCGGTCGCGGCTTTGCGTGAAATCGTATAACCAGGATCAGTACACATGCCTAGATTTGAACGAAAAGACTTATTGAAAAAATTCAATGAGATGAAAGCCTCAGGAACACCTATTGTCGGTGGGGGTGCTGGTACCGGTCTGTCTGCTAAATGCGAGGAAGAGGGTGGCATTGACCTGATCGTTATTTATAACTCAGGGCGCTACCGTATGGCAGGTCGTGGTTCCTTGTCAGGCCTTCTCGCATACGGCAATGCCAATGAGATTGTCAAAGAGATGGCCAGTGAAGTTATCCCTGTCACTAAATCCACACCCGTGCTGGCAGGTGTTAATGGAACTGATCCGTTCTGTAATTTCGATATGTTTCTCGACGATCTGAAACGTTTGGGTTTTTCAGGTGTACAAAATTTTCCAACGGTTGGTCTGATTGATGGAAATTTTCGTGCAAACCTTGAAGAGACTGGAATGTCGTACGCGCAGGAAGTAGACGTAATACGTATGGCACATGAAAAGGATATGTTTACAACGCCCTATGTGTTTAGTGAAGACGATGCTACTGCAATGGCAAAGGCGGGTGCTGACATTATCGTTTGCCATTTAGGGCTCACCACGGGCGGGAACATTGGCGCTGAAACTGCCGTTACCTTGGATGATTGTATTGGGCAGATCGATAGCTGGTCAGCTGCAGCGCTGGCCGTGAATCCAGATGCGATAGTTCTATGTCACGGTGGGCCGATAGCCATGCCGGATGACGCCGAGTACATTCTTAAGCGCACTAAAAATTGCCATGGCTTTTATGGCGCATCTTCAATGGAGCGCTTGCCAACAGAAATCGCATTGGTTGAACAAACCAAAGCCTTCAAGCAGATCAAGTTCAGTTAATTGATCAGTACT
>CAZQOI010000125.1:0-6393 GCA_964594905.1 uncultured Granulosicoccaceae bacterium | reverse complement strand
ACAGCCGTTGCTAGCGGAGGCAATGCGTTTATGGCAGTGGGTCTTGCCTACGTGCAGTTTGCCCTTGAGAAACCAGCTTTCTTTCGTGCCATGTGGCGTGAGGAAACCATTTACACAGCTGACGAAAATTATACAAACGCCGCCAATCGCTTAAGTGCACAGTTGAAAAGCGGGTTTGCAGATTCGATCACCGATACCGATCCTGAAAGCCTGAGTTCTGAGGAGTTACTTGCATGGTCTTCAGTTCATGGACTGGCCAATCTGTTTATCGATGGTCCTATTGCAAAAAACGAAACCACAAATCAGAAACTTGTGATGACGGAACATATGCTTCAAACGATGTTTCCGGCTTTTAATAAGGCTTAACAGTTTGGCTACAACCTACTAACTTGCACGGCGATAAACGTGATTGACAGGAACTGAGGCTTCCTCGTCTGATCCAGCTATAGGAAAGTAATCACCCAAGTCATTCAAGGTATCCATCTGTTCTTCTGACAAATTGACAAACTTAAGAACAACACCAACCAACTTGGAGCGTTTAATCAGTTTCAGATAACGTACGGACACATTTCCAAGATCAATCAACGAGCCTTCACTCGGATAAAGTTTGATGTTCTTGATTACCGAAGACTGGTCTGGAGGAAAAACTTTTACAATACTACTTTCGGTAAACTGATCAGCTAAATACAAGCAACCGCCACGTACATTCATGACCAACACACCATTGCGTGCCGCTTTGTATGATGAAAAAGGGTCAGTTTTTGGAAGCTCAAGCGCGCAATTACAGACTGCTCGTTGGCCACTGATCAATCTACGATTCTTGTTTTCTAACATCCTTATACACCCAAGAAAGCCAAACTATAGGCAAACGAGCGTACCGACATAACGCTCATACCTGTCCTAGACTAACGGCGCAAAAAACTGATCCTTGAACGATTGCTTAATTTTGTAAAGATCCACAATGGTTTACACAAGACTGCCAGCAGATAAAAATCTGTAACTTACTAATTTTATTAATATTTGTTGTAAAGTGCTCGTAGATTGATAATTTCGCTTTTCCGGAAAAAACGATCGACTGATGACACTGGCCCAATTGAAGCGACGAAATGCTCTGCCGATCCTGACGGCACTCTGCAGCCTGCTCCTCAGCAGCTGTGATTACTTCCTGGACGCGGCTATCGACTGTATTGACAATGATCGCCCACGCCTAAGCCCGAACATATTGCTCAATCCAATTCTTAACGAAACCTACAGTGAACTGATTCAAGTCAGTATCAATAACGAACCACGCGACGATAACTTCAACTATCGGTTTTCAACTATTGGCAGTTTTCCCGAAGGGATACAAACCGAGAGTGCGGGGCGCGATTTCCGTATATTCGGCACACCGATAGAGCTCGGTGACTTCAGCTTCAGCGTTCGAGTTGAAGTCACCGGGACAGTTGGTAGTTTCAATGATACAAGTGGCCTTTGCTCAACAGTCGATACAAACAATTACGAGTGGACTATTCAAGCTACCTAGCGAATGTCGTTAGCCAAGCTTGTCAAAATCACTGGCATCGTGCCGCTCTGGTAACTGATCCTCTTCTGGCCCCCAACTCCGATTAACTTTACGTCCACGTTGTACCGCCGGCCGGGCAAGAATTTCATCGGCCCAGCGATTAACTGCCACATAGGACTTTGCATCTATGAACTCTTTAGCTTCGTACAAACCGCCTTGCACAAGCACGCCATACCAAGGGTAAACAGCCATATCAGCAATCGTGTATTCATCACCAGAAAGATAACGATGTTTATCGAGTCTTTGCTCGAGCACATCTAGCTGGCGTTTGGTTTCCATCGTAAATCGGTCGATACAATATTCGATTTTGATTGGAGCGTAATGGTAAAAGTGACCAAATCCACCACCCAAATAAGGAGCACTTCCCATTTGCCAGAACAACCAAGATAAGCACTCAGTGCGAGTCGCATGATCGCTAGGCAGAAACGCTCCAAATTTTTCGGCCAAATATAGAAGAATGGCACCAGACTCAAACACACGCGTTGGCGGGTTCGTGCTGCGATCAACCAAGGCTGGTATTTTGGAGTTCGGGTTGATGTCGACAAAGCCGCTACCAAACTGATCACCCTCGGTAATCTTGATCTGGTACGCATCGTACTCAGCGCCAGAGAACCCAGCTGCCAGCAGCTCTTCAAGCATCACTGTGACCTTGACTCCGTTCGGTGTAGCCAGAGAATGCAACTGCAACGGGTGTTTACCAACCGCTAATGCCTTTTCGTGCGTCGCACCTGCAATCGGTCGATTGATCTTGGCGAACTCCCCACCGTTTTCAGATTCCCACTTCCATACCTTTGGTGGTGTGTACTCAGTCATAGCATCAATTGTTTCACTGGTTAGCAAGTGTTCAAGTGTATCCAATTGCACTTGGCAAATGAAAATTTAAGCAGATTGTAAAAAAACAGGGAGCACGTCCCAACTGCCAGAACAACCACGCAGGTGTATCGCTTTACCGAACGCTATCGATAAAGTGAAGCAATTGCTTCACTGCTAACCGCAGCTCACCAGAATTGTCGATTTCGATATCCAATCCAGCTCGCAACTGCATATCAGGTTGTCGATTAAGTCTTGATGAAATATCACTGGACGACTCCCGAGCTCTACGAGCCAATCGCGAAGCAAGTGTCGCCTTGTCAACTGAGACAAGAACCGTGCGAGAGTCTGGGAATACCTGTCGGGTATTGTCCAATGCCGCGCGACTGCCGTTAAGAATCGCGATATTACCGTCTACAACCCAATCGAGGATCGAAATCGGAACACCATAGTAAAGATCATGCGCCTGCCATGTAACGGCAAACTCACCTTTGTCGCGAGCGGCGATAAAATCATCGCTGGATAAATATCGATGAGGTTCATTCCCTGCGTCAGCAGGACGCGTGATCACCCGTTGCACAACCTCGATACTCGAACAGTCAGCATAGTGATCTTTAACTGCAGCCAACAAGCTGTCTTTACCTGATCCACTCGGACCAACCACAACAATAAGACTGCCCTTACCAGCGCTAACATTCCCGCTATCTGTATCCGCAGATTCGTCCATTAGCGTGCGGCACCCACTAATGAAACTTCACTGATCAACCATTTCTTGAAGGCTAAAACCCGCGGATCGTTTTCGCTACTGGCAAGGCTCACCATGTGATACGCCTGTTCGACGTTTAGTGGTAACTCAAAGAGCGGCACAAGTTTGCCCTTGCTGACGTCGTCCTGTGCAAGTTGTTCAAGAGTCAATACAACTCCCTGCCCTTCAACCGCTGCCGCCAAGGCAAGTGACACACTATTGAAATAGAGATTGTGCTCCGCTGTCTTGTCAGCAAGTCCAGCTATTTCCAGCCAACTGGCCCATTTCGGGCGACCCTCGTAAGGAGTTTCGTCATGCAATAAGGTGTGTTTTAAAAGATCCTCCGGGCAATCCAGCGGCAGGCTTGCCGAATCAGCCAGTAAATCAGGGCTGCAAAGCGGCATGGCATCGACGTCCATCAGGCGCTCGACCTGACAGCCAGGATAATTTCCTCGACCAAAACGGATTGCCACGTCGACATTGTGCTCTTTCAGGGTTTCAGCACTGAGAGACGGCGCCGTCGATGCCGAATCGATCAAACTCGCACTGCCAGATATTCGCAAGTCGATCGATGGGTGCTGATCGATGAACCTCTGCATCCGCGGCATCAGCCATTTTGACGCGAAAGATGGTGCCATCCAGATATTGAGATCGCGCTGTTGCCCACCACTTTTGATGGATTCAATGGCCTGAGTAATGCTCTGAAAGCCGTCTTTTAGCTGGCCTAGACCCGCACGACCCGAGTCTGTCAGGGCTAGACCTCGATTTAAACGGTGAAACAGCTGCACCCCCAATTGATCTTCCAGAGCGCGGATCTGTTGACTCACCGCGGCAGGGGTTACATGAAGCTCGTCCGCCGCTTTGCTGAAGCTGCCATGGCGGGCAGCCACGACGAAGGCATGCAAGGCGTTCATCGGAAGCGAGCCAGCCATGGAATCAGGTTTCCAAAAGGACAGTTTGTCCGCTTAAAGTTTTACTTGTCATGGGTGCAAGAAAGTATCGTTTGAGACTTTGCCAGCGCGGCCGTAAATTAAAACTCAAGAAGCACAGAGTAGAGCAAGTCTCTGTACTTAACATTCATGGCAACCATACTTGAAAGGAGCCTAAACATGTTTAAACTGCTATCCAAAGCTGGCCGAGGTTTTGACAGTTACATGACTCGTCAAGGTCGAATCCGAGCCCATAAAGTTCTTATTGGTCAAAGCGACTGGGTGCTCAATGACCTTGGTATTTCCCGCGAATTACTCAAGGGTGGGGTCAAAAACTGGCCTTGGAAAAACGCTGAAAACCAGCCTTCTGTGATTGAAACCTCTAAAGAAAGCCGTCGCAAGATTGAAGCGCGAGCCATTCGCGAGCTCAACAGTTATTCCGACAAGGAACTACACGATCTCGGTATTAACCGTGGGTCCATTGTTGAAGCTGTTCGAAATGGTCGACCAAATCACGAGTACGCAGCATAAGGTGTCACGACAAGCCCGAAGTCACGCTTAAGACTTCCGGTTAATCGATAAGGATGTGACAGAAACGGTTTCCTGGGGCTATGCCCCAGACAACTTAACTGGCCATCCGGTATTTCAGTCCCGGTTTAGCGCGTTCCCAAAAACCACCGGGATTCGGCGTCGACTAGCCTTTCATAAGATGTATCGCGAGACTCGAAAAAAGTTCCCCTTAGTAAATAAATCCCCTCTGATTCATTCTCAGGAAAAAACTTTGCAGTTGACTTTAGATACCACCTGCTCCGATAGCTAAACGGCCGTTTCTTCTTTTCAGTTTGATTTCTCTACGTATTTCTACGTAGAAGACCCTTGATATTGTCGAAATTCATGAAATTTCAGCACCTTCAAGCGATTTACTCCTTGCTGGCATATCACTTTTGAAATAGTCTAGTAAGGGCAAAGGTTCCGATTATTTCGGGCCCGGTCCACTCTGGAGAAATACCAACCATGAAAGAAATGAATCGCCGTAAGTTCCTTAAAGGATCGGCGCTCGCTGCAACTGCGACGGCTGCCGGTACCATCACTGCGCCATCAATCGTTCGCGCTGCGCCAGTGACGATGAAAATGCAGGCTGCCTGGGGCGGCGGGATTTTCCTTGAAAACGCCAAGTCTTATGTAGATCGCGTAAATGCGATGGCAGGAGACGCCCTGCAAATCGAATTGCTGCCGGTCAACTCTGTTGTCAAGACCAGTCAGATGCAAGATGCTGTTCACCGTGGCGTCCTCGATGCTGCGCACTATGTACCTGCTTACTGGTACTCAAAATCACCCGTTGCTTCACTGTTCGGAACTGGCCCATGCTTTGGCTGGTCAAGCCAGGAAGTACTCGGTTGGATCCACTACGGTGGTGGACAAGAGTTGTTTGACGAACTGATGGGCAGCCTCGGTCTGAACCTTGTCAGCTTCTTCAACAGCCCAATGCCAGCACAGCCAATGGGATGGTTCAAAGAGGAAATCAAAGACGCCTCTCAAATGGATGGCCTCAAGTATCGTACCGTTGGCCTTGCGGCAGACGTACTGCTTGAAATGGGTATGTCAGTTGTACAGCTACCAGGTGGTGAAATTCAGCCAGCCATGAAATCAGGTTTGATCGATGCTGCTGAATTCAACAACCCAACATCTGATCGTGATTTCGGTATGCAGGATGTGTCGAAGCACTATCACCTGGCTAGTTTCCACCAGTCACAAGAATTCTTCGAAGTAACTTTCAACAAGAAGAAATACGATGGCTTGGCGGATGAGCTCAAGGCAATCCTGAAGTACGCTTCAGAAGCTGAGAATTCAAACTTCTACTGGCACAACACTCAGCAGTACGCGAAAGATCTCGTCACTCTACGTGAAGAGCAAGGTGTAAACGTTTATCGTACACCTGACTCAGTCATGCAGGCGCAGCTCGAAGCATGGGATATCGTAGTAGAACGCATGTCAGGTTCTGACGCGTTCTTTGCCAAGGTAATCGATTCACAAAAGGCTTATGCCGAGACAGTGATGGACTACCTGAATCTCAACCAACCAGACTACAAGTTGGCTTACAAGCACTACTTCGGTTAAGCCCTGTCTGATGACACATCTCAGTGATGTGTCGCAAAGTGATTTACCTTTGTTCCGGGAGCCTCAACCGAGGCTCCCGTTTTTTAATCTGCATGCACGGAGTTCTGACACGTGACTAAAATCGTCTACGCGATTGAGAATATGAGTATCTGGATAGGACGCGCCTTTGGCTGGTGCATTCTGATCCTGACGCTCGCAGTCTCTTACGAAGTGTTTGTCCGTTACATGCC
>CAZQOI010000124.1:2389-6494 GCA_964594905.1 uncultured Granulosicoccaceae bacterium | reverse complement strand
TACCATTCGCCATTCGCTGACTGACAAACGACTCTTGGCAACACTTCATTGTTTGAAGCGTTGTACAGTCGCTTGCAGGTTTTGCCACTGGCGGCCTGGTACGGTGATCCCGTCGAGACGTTATCGCTAGAGAGTTCGGGATCGTCTAGTTTCAAGACTCGTCCCTCAGCCGATTCGCCAAGCGCAGTCGCAATGCCTGGGAACGCAGCTAATTTTGGTTCAGCTTGTGGCGCTGGCTCGGGCGCTAACCCGCGTGACGCGCAGCCACCCAGCAATAGAACAGACGCCACTATCAAGAGCCGTTTGTGCAATTCAGTGATCATGGAAGTTTGGTTGCAATTTTTGTGCAATTGCTCACACTTTGCTTTTTAGTGCAGCTTTTACTTGTTGTCTGCGAAGATCTCAAGCAGACCACAGACGCGATCCCCTTCGCTGGCGCGACCATCGGTCACAATCAGCGCGCGAATCTTGTACTTGCGCATTAACACCTCAGCATCCGACACCATAGCGTTGGCAGATATCGTCACCGGCACCGGTGTCATGAAATCTCTGACCCGTTTGTCCATCATGGTGGGGTCCATAATCAGCGCTCGGCGCAAATCACCATCAGTCAGAATGCCGAGTAGGCGGTCATCCTCAACAATAATGGCAAGTCCAAGACGGCCTGAGGTCATACAGAAGATCGCTTCACGAACGCTCTCCTCTGGTCCGATCACTGGCAGGTTATCGGTAATCATCACATCACCAACACGTGAGAGCAGTCGTCTGCCCAACATGCCACCCGGATGAAACTGGGCAAAGTCTGCAGGTTTGAAATCACGCGCCTTGATCAAGCACACAGCCAAGGCATCGCCCAATGCCATGATGGCAAGAGCAGAAGTCGTTGGGGCAAGATTGTTCGGACAAACTTCGCGTTCTATATCAACACGCAAAGTGACATCGGCCTGTTTGCCGAGTGTTGTATCTGCTTGACCAACAATACCAATGATGCGATTACCGAAATACTTCAGTGACGGCATAAGCTTCATCACTTCTTCGGTTTCACCACTGTAGGAAATCAGCACGATAAGATCATCGGCTGTGATCATGCCAAGGTCACCGTGAATGGCTTCACCTGGATGAACATAGAAACTTGGCGTACCGGTTGAAGCGAAAGTGGCGGCGATCTTCTTACCGACAATTCCAGACTTCCCCATACCAGAAATGATAACTCGCCCTTTACAACCGAGAATCAGTTTTACCGCATCATCAAATTCAGCATCAAGGTGACTTGCAATGGAGACAAGTGCGTTGCTTTGAATGGTGAGCGATTCAACCGCTGCCGGAATAAAGCTGGCGGAGTTGCCACGTATATCTGTACTTCGCTGGGCGAGACTCATGGGTGTTGCGGTCCAAAAGTGTTGATTTATGGACCTGTCAAAGCGATTTCTGTACCACAAGTAGTCCGACTTAACTGACTGCGGTAAAAATCTCAGGGTAGGTATTTTTCTGACGCAAGTGCCGGACAAACGGACAAAAAACGCGCGACAACAAAATTTACGTTTTACCCCTAGGAATCAAGGTATTTCGAGAGATCGATTGCCAGTTTCATAGCTGCCGCTGGCGTATCAGCCAGACAATTGACATGCCCCATCTTGCGAGCAGGACGCGCGCTTGTCTTTCCATAAAGATGAAGTTTGGCAGAGGACGATGCCATAAGTGCTTGCCAATCCGGTTCACCCGCCGCCCAACTGTCACCTAACAGGTTAAGCATGACAACCGGTGACAAGCTAACAGTATCACCGAGCGGCAATGCGCAAAGTACCCGAAGCTGTTGCTCGAACTGAGAGCTTATAGATGCATCCAGTGTGTAATGCCCACTGTTGTGAGGTCGAGGTGCCATCTCGTTAAACAACAGTTGATCATATTCATCGCAGAAGAATTCAACTGCCATCACACCGTGATAGTCGATGTGATTGGCAAGCTTGCTGGCTAACAGTTCTGCATTTTTTTGCAACTCCGGATCACAGGCCGAGGGTACAAGTGACGTGTGCAGAATACCGTTGACATGCACGTTCTCGGCAACCGGAAAACACGCAATGACTCCATCAAAACCACGAGCGAGTACAACTGAAAGTTCGCGTTGCAAATTGATACGTTGTTCGAGCACACACGGCACATTGTTTACCTTGTCGAACGCAGCCCTGAGTTCATCAGCAGTTTCACAAACTATCTGGCCTTTGCCGTCATACCCGAGCTGAGTAGTTTTCAATATGGCCGGCAGTGTGACGGAGTTGAGTGCGGCGTCGATATCATCGCTTGACTCGATAACGGCAAATGGCACTGGCTGCAGGCCAGCTTCTCGCGCCGTGACCTTTTCACGAACACGATCCTGCGCGATATGCACAGCGTCACTTGATGGTGCAACGCGAGTGAATTTGGCCAACAGATCAAGGCTCGCGGCAGGCACATTTTCAAATTCAATAGTCACGGCATCGCAGGCTTTGGCCATACGCTCTAGCGCTGCCGTGTCATCGAACGCTGCAGCTTCCGCGTGTTCGGCAATTTGCATGGCTGGCGCTTGCGGGTCCGGATCCAGCACCCAGGTGTGATAACCCAGCCTTCGCGCTTCGAGCACGAAATAGCGACCAAGTTGCCCTCCGCCGACAACACCGATGGTGGCACCGGGAAACAAGGTATTCAATGATGCAGATGTTGTTGTCGTCATTACTCGGTTTGATGCTGGAACTATTGCTGAATTGGAGGCAGCTGCATGGATGCGGCCTTTTTTTGCTGCGCCTGACGGTAGTCGGCCAATGCCTTGGCAATGCTTTTATCGTTGCTGGCAAGTATGGCGGCGGCAAAGAGCGCTGCATTCGCAGCTCCTGGCTCACCAATCGCAAAGGTTGCCACGGGAAAACCCCTAGGCATCTGCAAAATGGAATAGAGGGAATCCTGCCCATTCAAATAGCGGGTTGGAATCGGTACGCCGAGTACTGGCACCGGCGTTTTGGCAGCCAGCATACCGGGCAAATGCGCTGCACCACCAGCGCCTGCAATGATCGAGGTCAGGCCGCGAGATTCAGCCGTTTCGGCATAACGAAACATATCATCGGGCATACGATGCGCGGAAAGAACCTGCTTTTCATGGGAGATACCCAAACTATCGAGCATCTCTACCGCGTGTTGCATGATTTTCCAATCACTATCACTGCCCATTACCACGCCAACTTGCGCGTCTGCCATCTCATCACTTCCGGAGCTTTTCACCTGAGCCGCCGAGTATACTGGAGCGTATGACAGATACCCAGATAAACGACGGCGTGCACACCACGACCATCAGCTCCCTACCTCTGCACTATCGCGGCAAGGTACGTGATATTTACCTGATCGATGATCACCATTTCCTGATCATCGCGACAGATCGCGTGTCCGCCTTCGACGTCATCATGCCGAATGTGATTCCCGGCAAAGGAAAACTGCTAACCGAGCTGGCACTTTTCTGGTTCAACCGGACGCGCCCGTTAATCAACAATCATCTAGTTAATCTCACCCTCGAATCTGTAGTGCCAGACCCAGCCGAGCGAGCCCAGGCCGAGGGGCGATGCATGATTGTCAGACGACTTAATGCCCTGCCTGTTGAAGCTGTCGTTCGCGGCTACTTGATTGGCTCAGGTTGGTTGGATTATCAAAAGACCGGAGAGGTTTGTGGCATCAAGTTGCCACCAGGTCTGTCACAAGCAGATCAACTACCTGAAGTTATTTTCACGCCAGCAACCAAGGCGGCTGTTGGCGATCACGATGAAAATATCAGCTTCAATGAGATGGAAAACATCATTGGTAAAAAGCTCGCCGACGATATCCGCCGTGTCAGTATCGCGCTTTACAGAGATGCTGCGCGCTATGCACGAGAGCGGGGCATCATCATTGCCGACACCAAGTTTGAATTCGGTACTGATTCCGCAGGTAATCTGATTTTGATGGATGAAATTCTCACCCCGGATTCATCACGCTTTTGGGAGGCGGCTACCTGGAAACCTGGCAGTAGTCCTGCGAGTTATGACAAGCAGTATGTGCGTGATTGGTTGGAAACTCTGCCGTGGGATAAAACAGCGCCTGGACCAAC
>CAZQOI010000124.1:1214-2289 GCA_964594905.1 uncultured Granulosicoccaceae bacterium | reverse complement strand
GCTGTCGCACTAAGCGACAGTGACGCGCTCGTCAAGGTAGGCGTCCTGAATGGCATTTAGCAGTGCGACACCATCCTTCATATCTTTTTGAAACGCTTTGCGTCCTGAGATAAGACCCATACCGCCGGCGCGCTTGTTGATGACTGCAGTTTTAACGGCCTGTTGCAGATCGTTATCACCTGAACCACCACCAGAATTAATCAAACCAGCACGACCCATATAGCAGTTTGCCACTTGATAACGCACCAGATCCACCGGGTGATCAGTGGTCAATTTTGAGTAGACATCTTCATGCGTATTGCCAAAGCCAATGGCGTTATAACCACCATTGTTTTCAGCTTGCTTTTGCTTGACGATATCTGCCTGAATGGTACTGGCAATATGATTGGCCTGCCCCGTCAAGTCAGCTGAAACGTGGTAATCCTTACCGTCTTTCTTGAATTCCGGGTTACGGAGATATGCCCATAAAACCGTGACCATGCCAAGTTCATGTGCGCGATGGAAGGCTTCAGAGATTTCCTGAATCTGGCGACGTGAATCGGGTGAACCAAAATAGATGGTTGCGCCAACCGCTTGTGCACCAAGATCAAAGCACTGCTCGACCTGGGCAAATAATGTTTGCTCGTACATCGCGGGCAAGGTCAATGTTTCGTTGTGGTTTAGCTTGACCATGAACGGAATGCGGTGAGCATAACGACGAGATACCGAACCCAACACACCGAGGGTTGAAGCCACACAGTTACATCCACCTTCGATGGCGAGTTCCACAATGTTGGCAGGGTCAAAGTAAATTGGATTAGGAGCGAATGAAGCACCAGCTGAATGTTCGATGCCTTGATCGACTGGCAACATCGACATATAACCTGTCCCACCGAGGCGACCAGCATTGAAGATCTGTTGCATCGCACGCATGGTGCCGGGCCCGCGATCACTGACACCCATCACCCGATCCACAAAATCAGGGCCAGGCAGTTGGACCATCTCTTTAGGCATACCTTTGCAGGTGTGATCGAGCAAGTATTCGGCTTCGTCACCAAGCAATGAAACGATGTCTGTCATGGAGCTAATTCCTTTA
>CAZQOI010000124.1:0-1114 GCA_964594905.1 uncultured Granulosicoccaceae bacterium | reverse complement strand
GGTAATGTCTTACCTTCGAGAAACTCGAGGAATGCACCACCACCAGTCGAAATATAAGAAACCTGAGTTTCGATACCGTATTTATCGACAGCCGCCAGAGTGTCGCCGCCACCGGCAATCGAAAACGCGTTGGATTCGGCGACAGCTTTTGACAACACTTCTGTGCCTTTGCCAAACGCATCGAACTCAAACACACCAACCGGGCCATTCCAGACAATGGTGCCGCCACCATTCAGAAGCTCTGCATAGTGCGCAGCTGTCTCGGGGCCAATATCCAGGATCATTTCATCTGGCTGCACATCGAATACTTTACGCACCGTAGCTGTGGCATCAGCGCTAAAGTCTGATGCACAGACAACATCGGTAGGGACTGGAATGGCGGCACCTCGAGCTTCAGCCTTTCTCATCAATGCGGCTGCATCTGCAACCAGGCTCTCTTCAAAGAGTGATTTACCAACTGAATGACCAGCGGCTGCAATAAAGGTGTTGGCAATGCCACCACCTACAATCAGTTGATCGACTTTATCGGCAAGGCTTTCAAGGACGGTTAGTTTGGTGGACACTTTCGAGCCACCCACAATTGCGATTAATGGGCGGCGGGGTTTATCCAGCGCCATGCTTAAGGCATCAAGTTCCTTTGCCAGCAAAGGACCAGCACAGGCAATGGGTGACTTCTGCGCGACCCCATGCGTTGAAGCTTGTGCGCGATGCGCAGTACCAAAAGCATCCATCGCATAGATATCGCACAGGGATGCATACTTGGCACTCAAGGCTTCGTCGTCTTTCTTCTCACCTTTATTGAAACGGACGTTCTCAAGCAAGACCACTTCGCCCTCTTCGACTTCCGGCGCTTCGTCAAGATAATCAGTGATCAGTCGGACTGGTTGCTTGAGCAATTCCGACATACGGGCTGCCACTGGTTTTAATGAGGATGCCTCATCTGGTTCGCCTTCAACCGGACGACCAAGATGAGACATGACCATGACACGAGCACCCGCTGCCAAGGCATATTGCAAGGTCGGGATGGATGCCCGTATGCGTTTATCTGACGTGATCTCACCACCGTCCAAGGGCACGTTGAGATCCTGTCGGATCAAAAGACGCTGTCCCGACA
>CAZQOI010000123.1:0-6506 GCA_964594905.1 uncultured Granulosicoccaceae bacterium | reverse complement strand
TGATGTTTTTCCGAACTTGTTCCCGTGTTTATTAATGACGAATTGATGACTATGATCTGGCAATCTTGATGAGTAAAAGAATGCCATGATTTACCAAAGTGTTTTTGATAGGCACTAAGCGCATTGTCGTCAACAACTGCAGCTGGAGATCCAGGCATTGGCTTATCACCAGTGTCATGATTCCCCGAAACGAAGTACAGGTGTTCACTTAAGGGTTCAAAAATCTCCAATGCCTCGATACAAGCATCGTCGTACGCCGGCATGCTGGGCAAGGGATGCACCATGTCACCAAGGTGAATGACAAATTCGGGCTGCTGAGCATTTAACAAATTGACAGCATAACGTGCGCGCTCATTCGCTAAATCGTTAACAGGATATGGTGAGGATCGATCACCTTGAGGCGCGCGTACATGCGTATCAGTAATGATACCGAAGGAGAACAATACCTTGCCTTTGGGAGAATTATGCACTCTATACTCCGTCACCGCCTAACTACGTCGCTGTGATCAATCGACTCTAGCTATCAAATACGTTGGCCTAGCCATCAAACACTTTGGAGGTCTTAGGGCGCATATGCTGCCACGATAGAAAGATCACAGACAAAATAGTCAATCCCCAGAATAACCAGCAGATACCACTGGAAAAAAATATGCCGTAGCTGCCTTTGGAGATCAGCAAAGATTGGCGAAAATTATCCTCCAACAGCGGACCAAGTATGAATGCGATAAGAAATGGAGCCGCCGGTATGGATAGTCTTAGCATTACAAAACCAACCCCACCCATTAAAAACATAATGCCAACATCGAAAATCGTGTTGTTGACCGCATAAGTGCCAAACACACACAGCACCAATACAATGGGAAACAGCCTCTGTCGCGGTACATCTGCAATTCGGCTTATGGCTTTGATCGAGAGCTTACCGACCACCAGTAGATAAAACGAGCTGAGCATAATCCCCATAAACAAGGCATAGATAAGACTCAGATTATCTTGAAACATGAGTGGCCCCGGTCGTAAGCCATGGATCATGAATGCACCCAGTATTATCGCGGTAATGACATCTCCCGGTATCCCCAACGCCAACAAAGGAATCATGGTGGCACCAGCGACTCCATTGTTCCCAGCTTCTGCTGCAGCGACACCTTCAATTTCACCGGTACCAAATTTTGTCGGATTTTTTGATGTACGTCTGGCTTCACTGTAAGACATGAACGCAGCCGGCGCCCCACCTATTCCAGGGATCGCACCCAGAATCACGCCAATAAAACTACCACGCACTATCGTCTTGATACTTCCGCGTAGATCCTTCCAATTAGCACCACGGCCCGCAAGTTGACTTTTAACCATCGTAGAAGCACTAGGTGAAATAAAGTAATTGATGATTTCAGGTAAGGCAAACAGTCCAATCAATACAGGGATAAACGTCAGGCCGCTCATCAAATTCACTTGGCCGAAGGTAAAACGATTGGTCCCGTAGATGAGATCCAAGCCGACCGTTGCCAACAGCAGCCCAAGGCAAGCAGCCGCAAACCCTTTTAACAACTGTTGACCCGACACGCCTGCAATGATGGTGAGCGAGAATACAATTAGTGTAAATAGTTCGGCTGATCCAAACTTGAGCGCAAAGCTTGCGAGCACTCCGGCAAACAGTATCAGTGAAACGTTTGAAATAAAATCTGCAATGCAAGAAGAATACAGGGCAATATCCAACGCCCGCCTTGCTTCGCCCTTTTGTGCCAAAGGATATCCATCCAGTACGGTACATGATGCGGCTGGCGTGCCTGGCGTGTTTATCAATATGGCGGTAATCGATCCCCCATAAATCCCGCCTTTATACACACCTAGTAATAACAAAATGCCGGTGACAGGAGCCAAGGTAAAGGTGAATGGTAGCGACAAGGCGACGGCCATCGGAGTCGTCATACCTGGTATGGCACCCACAACGGTACCGACCACCACACCAATCAACAGTGCAAGTGCATTATCGAAAGTGGCGAAAAGTGCGAACGAGGCTTGTAGTGTTTCGATCATGCTTCAGCCTCCGACCAGCCAAGTTTCCAATACACCAGCCGGTATTGGAATATTGGCTACATGTGTAAAAAAATAATACAGAGCAAACGGCAACACTAATGGAATTACAATCAAGGCCCAGAGTTTTCTCTCACCAGCGATCAGTAACAACAAAAACAGTGCGACAACCGAGCTCAGTACAAAACCTAAATAATTAAGGGATGCGTAATACAAAAACAACAGCAAAATAATCCCTGACAATGCAAAGGTGTGTTGACGCCAAAATGATTTCGTTTGTAGTTGTTGCTGCGATTGGCTTTTGAAAAAGCGCAAACCCATTAACAGCAAACCAAAGGCCAACAAAAAATACGCAACTATTCGTGGGTAATATGAAGGGCTAAGTGCAACGAATTTAACTTTTTTAGGCTCTTGTACACCAAACGGTATCGCCACAAACAATACCAACAGTGCCAACACGACACAGATCAAACCTGCCGTAATATCCTGTTTTCGATCATTTTGCATAATGTCTGTTTACCGACTTAAGCACTAAATTCGGCAGCTGGCTGCCAACGGCTTAGGTTGAGATTTTCTGAGAACAGAAATGCATCCAGCCCAGTTCTGATGGCGGCTTGTACACTATCTGCCTCGCATAAATCCAAAGTGCATTGAACATTCTGTGTAAACGCATCTTGCACGCCTTTGAAAAAATCGTCCTGGCGGCCGGTTGCCCCCGCTAAATAGATGCGCTCCGGTTCAAACAAGACCGCAACGTTATTGAGCCCTTTGCCCATTTTTTCACCTGCACTACGAAATACTTTGGCAACAAGAGGGTTTGAAGCCGATTCGTCGATTGCCATCGTCAATCTTTGTATAAGCGACAGATGAGGTGCAAATCCCAAGATGCCTTGTTTATCCAAGGTGCCGACTATTGCAGCCCCCGATGCAACAGCATCAAGACAACCAAGTTTGCCGCAATAGCACTCCTCATTAAAGCCTTCCAACGTCAAATGAGCCACCTGACCCATGCGCCCGGCTGATGATTCAAGCAAAACATCATGAATGCTGACACTGGTTCCAATCCACCAACCATTGTTGATCAACACAACGCTACGATCACGAATGACTGGTCGGTTCCAAAGTTCCGTTTGTAACAATGCAGCGGATCTAGCTTCCAGGTGCACGGGCAAAGACAGTTTGGCGGACAACTGATCAGCCAAGTCAACGTCGGTCCATCCCAGCACATTTGAAGAAATTCTGTTTCGATTGGTGGGGTTGGTGTTTACCGCCACAACAGCAGAAAGCCCAAGCAATCGTGAGCGATCAATGTCACTCGATAGAATCAATTGATTCGCGGCTTTTGCAAACTCATTTATGGAATTGGCAGCATCGCCAAGCTCCAACCAATCCAGTTCTATGCTGCTACATAGATTACCTTTACCGTTAACCAAGGCAACAACTCGCCGATTCGCCGTTATCACCATAGTGATGATGTACAAACCGTTCTCGGCAATCTCTAACTGATGCACCCTACGACCGCGCCCACCAACCGCAATTGGTTCGTCGGCGACCACTATCAAACCAGTATCAATCAATTCACGGGTGATTCTCGAAATGGCAGCGCTGGTAAGACCAGTAGATTCCGCTAAGTCCAGGCGACTGGCTGCACCTTGCCGAGCAATGCTCGACAAGATGGCCGCACGATTGGCGCTGCGTAAGTCACTGCTGGAATTAAACTGCATTATTTAATTAATTGACGCCTGTAATTAATTGTTCAATACTGTGCTTCAAAGGTCAAGTTTTGATTTACCAGGTGAGGATCGCTGTCTCTGACCATTGCGAACTTCACGCTTCGTTCGATTTGCTTAATGCCTTAGTTTTGGAGGAGTAATAAAATGAAAAAACGCATAGGGCTTTCGGTGTTATCTGGTTTAACAGCTAGTCTGTTGCTTGCCAGTACCGTTGCCGTCGCAGCCGACTACCCTAGTCGACCCATCACACTTGTTATCCCTTATGGGCCCGGCGGTGCTGCCGATTTATCCGCACGCTTAGTTGCCGGTAATGCACCCAGCACATTAGGTCAATCCATCCTTCCTGTTAATAAAGCCGGCGCCGCAGGTGTTACAGGTTCTAACTTCGTTATCAATGCGAAGAAAGATGGATATACCTTGTTATCAGCCCGAGTAGGATCGCAAATGGGCGTACCTGCTATGAATAAAACCATTCCATACAAATGGGATGACTTTACAATTATTGGTATGACAGAGCTCAATCCTTTCATACTGACCGTGGGTGCCGACTCACCGTACCAAACCTTTGCTGACTTCGAAAAGGCGGTAAAAGACGGTGTTGAAATGACCTACTCTTCAGCCGGCGTTGGAACCCTGTTGCACATTGCGACAGCAGTAATGGCAGACGCAATGGGAGCTGATCCAGATAAGTTGACACACGTTCCTTTCAAAGGGGGCGGTAAAGCAAGAACAGCAGTGGTGTCAGGGGCGGTGGATTTTTCATGGGGCAACCTGTCTGCATCAGCTGGAGCGCTGGAAGCCGGTCAACTTCGCGCGCTGGCAGTAACCACTGCCGAAAGATTCGAAACCATTCCGGATGTGCCCACGGCTAAGGAAGTTGGATACCAAAACCTTGAGCAGATCATTGGTTGGAGCGCTATCTATGGTCCACCAGGGTTACCTGATGAAGTAGTCGCGAAATGGTCTGAGTCTCTGAACGCATTGAAGGAAAACAGGGCTTGGTTAAAGTTAACCACTGGGCTAGGCAATATTGTCAGCATAATGAGTCCAGAAGAAACCAAAGCGTTTGTTGAAAATCAATATCAGATTTTCGATGAGGCGATCAATAAGCTTGGTATGCGTATCGAGTAGTTAGCACCTAAGCTTCAGGCAGGGCGGATTGTTGTTGCAGCGCTAGGGCTGCAAATAACAGTTCGCCCATTTGCTAGAACACTCGTCCAACATTAATTTGTAACGCTACATGAAGCCCAATATCCTTTTCATCATGGCGGATCAAATGACCGCCGCAGCGTTGCCCATGTACGGTAACAGCAAAGTGATTGCACCCAACTTGCAAACACTTGCGGACACTGGAGTAGTTTTCGAAAACTGTTATTGCAATTTACCGATGTGTGGCCCTTCCCGTGCATCACTGCATACAGGCAGGCTGCCGTTCAGCATGCAGATGTACGATAACGCCAGCGAATTTCACGCTGACATGCCAGCACTACCGCACTATTTAAGAGGCTTGGGTTACCGCGCAGAGCTTGCGGGAAAGATGCATTTTGTCGGCCCTGACCAATTACACGGTTATGAAAAACGTCACACCACTGAAATCTATCCAGCCAATTTCGCCTGGACTGTAGACTGGACCAAGGGGCGCGAGTATCGCCCCACCAATCTGACAATGGCACCGGTTATTGAGTCCGGCACGTGTGTTCGAACATTGCAAATGGACTATGACGATGAGGTGGCCTACCACGGCACTCAAGCGATTTATGATCTGGCCCGTAAACCGGATGATGATCCGTTTTTTCTCACAGTGTCCTTTACATCACCGCACTCACCGTTCGTTATCAGTAACGAATACTGGGATATGTACAACCATGACGATATCGAATTGCCTACAGTTCCGGAAATCCCGCTCGACGAGAAAGACCATCTAAGCCGAAATCTGCACTATTGTCAGGCTCGACATCTGTATACGGTCACCGATGAACACAGACGCAATGCCAGACATGCCTACTACGGCATGATCACTTACATTGATGACAAAGTCGGCGAGTTAGTCAACGCACTCGAACGTTCCGGATTGAGGGACAACACGCTGGTTGTATTCACATCAGATCACGGCGAAATGATGGGCGAGCGCGGGATGTGGTTCAAACAGCATTTTTTCGAATGGGCAGCGCATGTTCCACTTATCGCATCGCTACCAGCAAGCTACAAAAGCGCTCGTGTAAAGCAAAACGTCTCACTTATCGATCTGATGCCCACATTTCTGGATATCGCATCTGGCGAAAGCTTTGATAGTTATATTGACGAGATCGATGGCCAATCCTTGTTGCCTGCTATGCAAGGTCAGTCTGATTCACTAGATGATGTTGTCATTTCAGAATTTGCCGCAGACGGCTCAACTGGTCCTAGCCGAATGGTGAAGAAAGGCGCATGGAAGTATATGTACCTGGAAGGTGTAGATACCCTTCTCTACAACCTGAGCGATGATCCTAACGAACTCAACAATTTAAGTGGATCAGCAGACGCTGAAGAAATTGAACGTGAATTACATGATATCGCAATGCGTGATTGGGATCCTGAGTACTGGCGGCGTGTTATTGCCCACAGTCAGCAGCAACGATTAAAGATCCATTACATTACAAAAGGCGACCCAACCTACGTACACAAAATTCGTGATGACGATCATCTTCGCTACATACGTAATGCAGGAGCTGCCGATACCAAGGCGCGAGCTAGACTACCGTGGGT
>CAZQOI010000122.1:0-6523 GCA_964594905.1 uncultured Granulosicoccaceae bacterium | reverse complement strand
CAAGCTCCAGAGTATGCATGCCAAGAATGCTGAAGGTGCCACCTGTGCGGTACAGATAGATCAGCGCAACAAGCATGAAGACTGAACCAAGAAACGTATACAGAAAGAATTTGATGGTGGCGTAGACGCGATTGGGTCCACCCCAGATACCGATAATAAGAAACATCGGTATCAAAGTAGCTTCAAAGAAGACATAAAAAAGAACCGCATCAAGTGCCGAGAATACCCCAACCATCAAACCCGTCATGATTTGAAAAGCACCCAGGTAGATCGCCGGACGATCCTTGATGACATCCCAGGCAGATACAACAACAATCATGTTGATCAGCGTGGTGAGAATGATCAACGGCATTGAGATGCCGTCAACACCAAGGTTGTAATTGACATCAAACGCTGGCAACCAGGCAGCCATTTCAGTGAACTGCATACTTGCTGTGTTTTTGTCGAAGCCAGTAAACAGCGGCAGACTCACAACGAAAGTACCGATAGAGGTCGCGAGCGCTAGTGGTCGCGAGCGTTTGTCTCCCAGCGCGATAACCAGGAAACCGCAAATGATCGGCAGCCAAATCGCAAGACTTAACAAGGGAACGTTACTCATAGGAACAGAAACCAGGTCAGCATCACCAGTAAGCCGATGATCATGGCGAAGGCATAATGAAACAGCATGCCGCTTTGCAGATGACGGCTGATACCGGATAGCAATCCTACAGATTTTGCCGAACCGTTAACCAATGCCCCATCGATCAAGGAGACATCACCCTTCTCCCACAATTGCTTACCGATCTTCAGACTGCCTCCTGCGAAAACAGCTTGATTGAAGTCATCGAATCCGTACTTGTTATCAAGAATACGTCTGGCCCAGCCGAGCTTTGAATCAAGGGCCGCTGGTATGGAAGGCGCAATCAAATAGAACAGCACCGCAGTACCGAAGCCAGCCGCTGCCATATAAAGCGCCGGTGTTTTGAACGCATGCAGTGCGAACGCTACAGCGCCGTGATAACTCTCACCCAGTTTACCCAACACATCATGAGAGGCCGCTACCGTAATAATGTCGTTGAAGTAGTCGCCAAAGACCACATTACTGACAGTCAGGATGCCGATGATCACGGATGGAATAGCCAGAAGAATAAGCGGAATAGTCACAACTTTGGGAGATTCATGAGCGTGACTTGCCGTGTGTTCGTCCATGCGTGTTTCGCCATGAAATACCAGGAAGAACAGTCTGAACGAATAGAAGGCGGTAACGAATACACCACCCAGAACCGCCCAGTAAGCGATACCCGCACCTGGTATTGACGAGGCATGAACCGCTTCGATAATAATATCTTTGGAGAAGAAACCAGAGAAGCCTGGGAATCCTATCAACGCCAACGTGCCGATCAAGGAAGTCCAATAAGTGATCGGCATGTATTTTTTCAAACCACCCATTTTCCGAATGTCTTGCTCATGATGCATCGCCATGATGACCGAGCCCGCTGCCAGGAACAGCAGTGCCTTGAAAAACGCGTGCGTCATGAGATGAAACATGGCGGCCGAATAAGCTGAGACACCAAGTGCAACCGTCATATAACCAAGCTGGGACAAGGTTGAATAGGCAACCACCCTTTTGATGTCGTTTTGCACCATGCCAATCAGCCCCATAAAGAAGGTCGTGAAGGCGCCGATGATGACGATAAAACTCAAGGCGGCTTCCGATAACTCAAACATGGGCGACATGCGTGACACCATGAAGATGCCCGCGGTTACCATCGTGGCCGCGTGAATCAGTGCAGAGATTGGTGTTGGCCCTTCCATGGAATCAGGCAGCCACACATGTAAAGGTGCCTGTGCTGATTTACCCATTGCACCAATAAACAACAGAATGCAGATAACGGTTATCACGTTCCAATTCGCGTCGCCAACGATATTCATTGTTTGACCGGCAAGCGTCGGCGCAGCTGCGAATGCATCGACGTAGCTCAAGCTATCGGTGTACATAACGATGGCCGCAATACCCAACACGAAACCGAAATCACCTACCCGGTTAACCAGGAAGGCTTTCATGTTGGCGAAGATCGCGCTCTCACGTGTGTAATAAAAACCGATCAGCAGGTATGACACCGTTCCTACTGCTTCCCAACCAAAGAAGAGCTGCAGGAAATTATTCGACATGACCAGCATCAGCATCGAAAAGGTGAACAGCGAGATATAACAAAAGAATCGCTGGTAGCCGTTGTCGTCATGCATATAACCGATCGTGTAGACATGCACCATCAATGACACAAAGGTCACGACCAGCATCATCATGACGGTTAATTTATCAACAAGGAAACCAATCTCGAAGCGAATATTTCCGCTGACAAGCCAGGTATACAAATTTTCGTTGAATACTGGAGCATCTCCCATAACAACATGGAAGAACGCATAGACCGAGAGCAAGAATGAAACAGCAACCCCAGCGATAGTGACGCGGTGGGAGTTGTCACGCCCGATCCGGCCGCCGAAGAATCCTGCAATTATCGCCGCCAATAAAGGGCTAAGCGGAATCAGTGTATAGATCAGCTTCACGAATGCTAGCCTTTTAGTTCGTCAAGGTCGGCAACATTGATCGTTGACCGATTGCGGAAGAGCACCACGAGAATGGCTAAACCGATAGCAGCTTCTGCAGCAGCGACGGTCAATATGAAGAAGACAAATATCTGCCCTGCTCCATCACCAAGAAAATGAGAGAAAGCCACGAAGTTCATATTCACGGCAAGTAACATGAGTTCGATGGACATCAACAAGATGATGACGTTTTTTCGGTTCAGGAAGATGCCAACGACACTCAAACAAAAAAGGATTGCACCGAGGGTCAGGTAATGGGGCAAGGAAATCATGGATTGTCCCCTCCCTGCCTGGTGGCAGGCATCTGAACGACACGCAGACGGTCGCTTTTCTTAACGTCAACTTGTTCTGCTGGCTTTTGATACTTGGTATCAGGTCGTCGACGCATCGTTAATGCGATAGCCGCGACGATCGCAACGAGTAAAATAATGGCAGCGATCTCGAACTGGAACAGATACTCGTCGTACAGGAGACGGCCGAGGAATTCAGTGTTGCTGTAATCAGCATCGGCGCGTACCGGTGCTGGATAGTTTTCGCTTTTGAAAAATCGCTGCGTAATCAGCACAATCATCTCAACCAACATGATGGCACCAACCAGCAAACCGACCGGCAGGTACTTGACGAAACCTTCGCGTAGCGGCTCTACGTTGACATCAAGCATCATGACGACGAACAGAAACAGCACCATGACCGCGCCCACATAGACGAGAACCAGCGTGACAGCGAGGAACTCCGCTTCCAACAACAGCCAGATGCCGGAACAGGTAAAGAAGGTCAATACCAGAAACATCGCCGCATGAACAGGATTACGCGCCGTTATAACGCGCACAGCTGCGAACACCATGATGATCGCAAACAGATAAAAGACGACGTGCTCAAAGCTCACTGGTGCATTCCTGTGTTCGTTTGATAATCACTATCGAAAGGCAGCATCGGCAGCGCGATCGGCGGCGATTTCGGATTCGTACTTATCGCCGATAGCCAGAAGTTTGTCTTTGGTCATGATCTGCTCACCTCGGTTCTCGAAGTGATACTCGAAGATGCGCGTCTCGACAATGGAATCTACTGGACAGGCCTCTTCGCAAAATCCGCAAAAGATACATTTGAAAAGATCGATGTCGTACCGAGTAGTACGCCGACTACCGTCATCCCGCTGTTCGGAATCAATGGTGATGGCAAGCGCTGGACAGACCGCCTCACAGAGCTTGCAAGCAATACAACGTTCTTCACCATTGGGATAACGGCGCAAGGCGTGCAGTCCACGAAAACGGTGAGACTGTGGAGTTTTCTCTTCCGGGTATTGCACGGTGATGTTGCCGGACACAAAGTACTTGCCCGTCAGGCGCATGCCTTTCAGAAGTTCCCAGAGCGTAAAGCTCTTGACGTATTTTGAGAGTTGACCTGTCATTATCGCTTGTTCACTCTTTTGTCTGCTCTCTCGGGTAATCAGTCAAGGGATGCCACCTACGGTCGGACATCGCTGAACCAAAGACCCCAGTCGAAGTAAATCGCAAAACCAACCACTGCTATCCAGACGATGGTTACTGGAATAAAGATCTTCCAGCCAAGTCGCATGATCTGATCGTAGCGATAGCGCGGAAAAGTCGCCCGCAACCACAAAAACAGAAACAGCATCGCCGCAGTTTTAATCAGAAACCAGTGAATACCATCGCCGAAGCCATCGATCGGAGATAACCAACCACCCAGGAACATGACAGCAGCCAGTGCGGCGATCATGATCATGTTCGCGTATTCAGCAAGGAAGAACAGCGCGAAAGCCATACCGGAGTAATCGACGTGGAAGCCTGCAACGATCTCCGACTCACCTTCTGCAACATCAAATGGTGCGCGGTTGGTTTCAGCAACGCCTGAGATGAAATAAACGATAGCTAGTGGAAATAAAGGAAAGAGGTACCAGTTGAAGAAGCCGCCGGACTGCGCACGTACAATGTCACCAAGATTCAAACTACCAGCCATCATCAGTACACCGATTAGGGCAAAACCCATTGCGATTTCATAAGCGACTATCTGGGCCGCAGAGCGCATGGCACCTAAAAAAGCATACTTGGAATTTGACGCCCAACCCGCGATGATGACGCCATAAACACCAAGAGAGGTCATGGCCAGGACATATAACAAGCCTGCGTTGACATCGGCGAGCACCCAGCCGTCAGCAAATGGCATAACCGCCCAAGCGGCGACGGCAGGTGCGAGTGACAGAATGGGTGCTGTCAGAAACAGAAACCGCGACGCATTGGTGGGTACGATGACCTCTTTGCAAAGCAGTTTGAATACATCGGCAAATGGTTGACCAAGACCCCGAAAACCAACCCGGTTAGGCCCTACCCTCACTTGCATTGATCCGATAACTTTACGTTCCGCCAGCGTCAGATAGGCAACGCACAAAATCAACGGCACTAGCACCAGTACTATCTTGAGCACGGTGACTATCGTCAGGAGGATTGCATCGATCATGCTTTGCTTACCTCGATCGGACCAAAGGTCGCACCAAGCTCGCGAGTCTCATCAAGACCACTCGGCACCCAGACGCAGCCTTCCGGCACATCATCATCGGCCCGAGCGATCAAGGTCGCGGAACTGCCGTTTTGTTTAACGGCGACCTTGTCACCGTCACTCACACTAAGCTTAGCCAACTCACTGATAGACATTGATGCAAAGGCCTGTTTACCGTCGAGCGACTTTTGCAAAGGTTGCGATCGGCGAACCACAGGATCGGTTGCATAGATAGGTGTTTCACCAGCGCGAAGCAAAGTCGCATTATCACGTGGTGTAAAACGCGGAGCTGATTCAAATGTCGTGATATTGCCAAGCTCAATACTTGAGCACTGCGATTGAAGCTCACGCGTGATGGTTTCAGGACTGTCGTAGTCAAAGCCTGCCAATTCAAGTTCATCAGCAAGTACCCGCATGATTTTCCAGGCTGGGCGCGCATCACCTGGAGGTGCAGTAACGCCTTTCGCGGTTTGCCAGGTTCCAGCGGCATTGACATAAGTGCCATAGGTTTCCGTGAACGTTGCCATCGGAAAGACGACGTCGGCATGTTCTTTAAGACCCGGCGACAAATAGGCATTGATGGCGACAACACCTGATGCCCCTTGCAAGGCCTTTGATGCCGCTGACGGGTTTGCTGCGTCAAACTCAAGCTCTGCACCAACAAGTAAGTAATACTTCATGGATGCTTCGAGCATTTGTTGAGCATTCTTACCGGCATGCTGCGCAGGTTTTCCACCACTTGTTCGATGCGGTACTACACCAGCTAACCAAGCGCCAGCGGTATTGGCTCTTTCGGGCAACATTGCGAGTGTTGCTCCGGTAGCGTCAGCAATACGCCCAGCGAGAAATTGCAGTTGCGAATAAGCTGGGTGATGAACCGCGATATTGCCGAGGAAGATAGCCGCACGTTCACCTGACTTCAGCGCATCTGCGATACGTTGATGGCGTTCATCACAGGCAGTGTCTGGAATATCTTGCATTGCAGAAATATCAGCACCAGCAGCTTTTGCAACACAAACCAATTCAGCTGCCATCGCATCAAAGCGAGTTGCAATGATATCCGCCGCATCAAAGTGCAAAGGAAAGTTGCGTGGATTGATGAAGTTGATACTCGCGCCTTTCAATGCTGATTTACGTAATCGCAACGCAGCTATTGGTTGGTCTTTACGAATATTCGAACCCACCAAAAGAGCAGCATCGAGTGTTTCAAGGTCAGCGAGTTGCATACCTAACCAAGGCATAACCGGCGCTGCGTCTTCAGCACTGAAATCAGATTGACCTAGACGATGATCGATACTTGAAGTGCCAAGTGCACGCCCAAGCTTTTGCGTCAGATATAGCTCTTCCAGTGTCACGGAAGCCGCTGCCAAAACACCAAGATCTTCACCCTTGCCTTTTAGCATTTCACTGGCAGCTGACAATG
>CAZQOI010000121.1:0-6602 GCA_964594905.1 uncultured Granulosicoccaceae bacterium | reverse complement strand
CTGCCGTGGCATGTATGGCAATGGTGGCAACTTGAAACACTCAAGGAACGAATGAGTGCGTTGATGTTGGCGGGCCAGTCAGTTGAATTTCTCTACATGATGCTGAGTATTGTTTTGTTACTGGTGATCGTGGGGCTGTTCAACAAGCGATTTCTGAAAGCAACTGTGCTTGGAATTGAAGGCTTCAATCGGCGAATTGGACACTTCGCATCCTGGTTTGTGTTGCTGCTGATGATCCAGCAGGTTTTGATCATCGTGATGGGGCAGGTTTTCCGTGGTAACGAGTTGTTGATCTCACCTTTTGGTATGCAGTTATCAAACGGTGAATTGCAATGGTTATCGGGGCAACTCAAATTTTATAACGCGATATTGATTGCTTTTGCGTCTGCATACACGTTTATTGAAGGTGGTCATGTTCGCGTCGATCTGGTTTATGGAAATCTTAGCCGCAAGGCGCAGCATGTGATGGATCTTCTGGGTTCGCTGTTTTTCATGTTGCCTACAACCATTTTGCTTTGGTGGTTTGCATGGCCATTGGCAGCAAACTCAACGTTTAAACAACGTCCGATGAATATCTTTTCTGAGAAGGCGAGTTGGCGAGGATTCAAGTTTGAGTCATCTGGAACCGCAGAATTTACCTGGGTTTGGGCCTTTAAAGTCATCATCGTTTTCTTTGCAGCCTTACTGTTCTTGCAGGCAGTTGCTTTTTTGCTACGTAATATTTGGGCATTGCGCTCTCCTCAGGAAGAGGTTGAATCGCACCCACGATTTACTCCTGAGAGTGGAGAAGATGAGGCTAGTAATCTTGCTTCAGATTTAGATCAGCCGCACCAGGAAGAGTTACCTCTGGCTCAATCCAATGTGTCGAGTGCCGTCGACTTCACCGAACCGTATACCGGTCGCTAGGGGAATCGCAGCATCATGATATTTGGATTGAATGGTATTGAGATTTCGCTGATCATCACCTTTTCGTGTTTGTTCATCGGAATATTGTCTGGCTTCCCTGTTGCATTTGCGATTGCAGGTTCCGCCCTTATCAGTTTTGCAATCATTGCGGTGATGAGTCACGCAGGTCTTCTTTACACAGTTGTTGATCGAAACGGTGTTGATGAAATTGTTCCAGTACTTGCCAGAGGGTGGGATGGAGCCATGCTGTCGACGTTGTCCACGTGGTCGACGGGTGTCTACACGCGTGCGTTCGGTGGCAATGTAGAGACACTACTTGCTGTGCCGCTGTTTGTTTTGATGGGAATCGCACTTGAAAGATCACGCATCGCTGAAGATTTACTAACCACAATGGCAAGAACGTTTGGCAGCCTTCCTGGTGGGCTTGCCATAGCTGTCGTAATTGTTGGAACCCTGCTTGCGGCAAGTACTGGTGTAGTGGGTGCAACGGTTGTGACAATGGGTTTGATCGCTTTGCCAACGATGCTTCGAGCTGGTTATTCGAAATCCTTGGCAACCGGTGTTATTGCAACCTCAGGCACACTGGGCCAAATCATTCCACCATCGATCGTAATCGTTTTACTAGGATCGATTGTGGGTGATATGTACTCGATTGGTCAGGAATCACGTGCCAACGAACTTGGTGTTTCGGTTATAGAGATGCTGGGAGAACCAGCTGTTTTATCGACGGGGACATTATTCAAAGCGGCGTTTATTCCGGGCGTGGTACTGGCCTTATTGTACGCAGCCTATGCATTTTTTTACGCCATGTTCAGGCCTTCGGCGGCTCCACCAATAAAACTCACAGCAACCGACCCTGACAAATTTGATGTCGCAGCGCATTACAATCATCGCTCGGGATTGTTGATTCTGTTGGCACTTGGTCCCCTGTTTTTATGTGTTGCAGCATGGGTGGCCCTGACATCAGCCGGAGTAGTATCCAGTCAATCGATTGCTAGTGACAGTGGGTTGATGTCACACGGCACGATGGCATTGGTAACGGGAGCTGTTTTCGTCTTGTTGCTAGCCTATTTCTTCCAACCACAATTTGATCGTTTCCCAATATTGGTTGGTTTGCTCGGTGTTGTTTGTTATGTGCTGGTAGATATCTTTGTGCTCTCAGCTGAAGACACATCAGGTAAGCGATTTCTAGCTTATGGCATACCGACGCTGATGATCTTGTACGGGTTAAAAGCAGCGATAAGCCGCTTGCAGAACATCGAGGTTCTGCGCGTTGTGTCTCCACCGGTGATCTTGATCGTGTCCGTGCTGGGTTCGATTCTTGGTGGTGTGACCAGCCCAACACCAGCTGCCGCATTGGGTGCCGCAGGTGCCATCATGCTAGCAGCGGCGCGTTTGTCCGATGGCAAACGGTCGTCGAGTCGCATCATAATCTGGGCGGCATTTGCAATTGTCATCTTGTTGTTGATGCGTGGCAACTTTGATTTGCGTCTTACGCTCGACAACATCACTACCGAAAACCAGATTGCTATCTGGGTCACGATGATTGCCTATCATGTGGCGATTTTTGGATTGTTGTATTCGTGCTGGGAATTGATCGGCAAGAATGTCATGTCAGCCGTGGTGCGTGAAACAACCAAGGTAACCAGCATGGTTTTCGTGATTCTGGTTGCGTCGCTGTTTCTAAGTCTGACAGTACGTAGCTATGGCGGCGAACACTACATTCAAGAAGTGCTAAGAAGCGTTGAAGATCCACGCGTGCTGTTACTGGTGGTCATGGCGGTGCTGTTTATTCTTGGGTTTGTTCTGGATTTTATCGAGATCATCTTTATTGTTATCCCGATTGTTGGTCCAGTTATTTATGCGGCAGACCCTGCATTGATGCCTCCAGAATGGATAACCATACTGATCGCCGTTAATCTGCAAACGTCATTCATCACACCACCGTTTGGCTTCGCGTTATTTTATTTGCGTGGTGTCGCACCACCATCAGTAACCACAGGTGATATCTATCGAGGCATCTGGCCGTTTGTTCTGATTCAGGTAATCGGTCTGATAATCCTGTGGAACTTCCCGGCCATTACTACATTCCTGCCAGATATATTGCCGGAGAACTAAGCGCTATAGATCCATCGTCAATTGTGATTGGTCGATGATCTGATCGAGATCCACACCTTCGTAGAAGTCGAAAATCGTATCTACTACGAACTGTGGATCGTCGGTTAGCTGAAAGAGATCCATGTCGGTAGCGCTGATGGTGCCTACTTCAACGAGTGTCTTTTCAAACCATTCAAGCAAACCTTCCCAGAAGCTTGTGCCGAACAGAATAATCGGGATGCGTTTTGACTTGCCTGTTTGCACAAGGGTCAGGATCTCAGCCATTTCATCGAGTGTGCCAAACCCGCCTGGCATCACGACGTAGGCTGAGGCGTATTTTACGAACATGACCTTGCGAGCAAAGAAGTATTTGAAGTTCAGGCTGATGTCTTGATATGGGTTACCGGATTGCTCGTGTGGCAGTTTGATATTCAAGCCAACACTGGCTGACTTACCCGCGAAAGCACCCTTGTTAGCGGCTTCCATAACTCCAGGCCCGCCGCCACTGACAACGGCAAAACCCGAATCAGACAACAAGCGAGAAATTTCCTCGCTAACTTGGTAATACGGATGGTCGGGTTTGAAGCGTGCCGAACCGAAGATGCTCACAGACGGACTGATGTCTGCAAGTTGCTGAAAGCCCTCAACGAACTCGGACATTATCTGGAATATCTTCCAGGAATCCCGGGTCAAAGCCTGATTGCGGGCTTCTTGACGCATCTGATTGCGGGTCGGTAACTGGCGCATGTTAAATCCTGATTCTGCTTGTTCGTTGAGCTTGTCGGTTGGTGTGTCGTGTGACGTACACTAGGAACAGAGTGATCCGAGCCACGACCCATGCCTGCCAAAGAGTCTAGTACGTCCAAATCCACTGACAGCACCATCGACCGACCGGTTGTGCTGGTCGATGGATCTGCCTATTTGTATCGCGCGTTTCATGCCATGCCGCCGTTGACTAACAGTAAAAAGCAGCCGACGGGCGCTATTTACGGGGTGGTGAACATGCTGAGGCGTCTGGTAGCGGACTATTCACCAGAAATCATGGTTGTTGTGTTCGATGCCAAAGGCAAGACTTTCCGCGATGATCTCTACAGTGAGTACAAGGCGAATCGGGAACGTATGCCGGATGACATGCGTTCTCAGGTTCAGCCGCTATACGATGTCGTCGAAAAGATGGGTTTTCCGCTGGTCATTATCGAAGGCGTCGAAGCTGATGATGTGATCGGAACCTTGTCTGTTCAGGCGACCAAAGCAGGTCTTAAAACCATCATCTCGACTGGTGACAAAGACATGGCCCAATTGGTTGATGACCATGTCACGTTGGTCAATACCATGAGCAACACGACGATGGACATCGCTGGGGTCGAAGAGAAATTTGGCGTAAAACCCAATCAGATCATTGACTACCTGACGCTTGTGGGTGACACCTCGGACAACATTCCCGGTGTGCCGAGTTGCGGTCCAAAAACGGCCGCGAAATGGTTAGCTGCGCACGGTGATCTGGATACCGTCATGGCAAAAGCCGACGAGGTCAAAGGCAAGATAGGCGAAAAACTTCGCGACAGTCTCGATCATCTACCGCTATCGCGAGAACTTGCGACTATTCGTCTCGATGTTGAATTGCCAGAGCCTGTCGAAGCATTGACCATGCGCGAACCGGATGTCGATAAGCTGGCATCGTTGTATGAAGAACTTGAATTCAAAACCTGGCGTCGCGAGCTTGCTGAAGGTAAGTCGCCTTTGCAGAAACGGGGCAAAGCAGGTGGAGCCGATTCAACATCTGGTGGCAGTGCGACGGCTGACGCAGGTAGTGGGGGCGTTTCAACGTCTGGTGGTCTTGGAGATGATGTAAGCCGAAATTATGAAACCATCACGACGCTCAAGTCGCTCGATGCATGGATCAAGAAGCTAAAGGCTGCCAAGATCTTTGCATTTGATACTGAAACAACCAGTCTCAACTATATGCAAGCAGAAGTCGTTGGGGTGTCGTTTGCTGTAGCTCCGGGTGAAGCCGCCTACGTGCCAATGGCGCATGACTATGAAGATGCGCCCAAGCAGCTTGACAGAGATGCGGTATTGGAACGTCTACGGCCACTACTGGAGAACAGCAAGAAGCCTAATCTTGTTGGTCAGCACATCAAGTACGATATTAATGTATTGCGTAACCATGGCATAGAACTCAGCAATGTTGCGCATGACACGATGCTGCAATCCTATGTGCTCGACAGCACTGCCACCCGCCACGATATGGATTCGCTGGCGAAAAAATACCTTGAAGTGCAGACCGTCAAGTTTGAAGACATAGCAGGTAAGGGTAAAAAACAACTGACGTTTAATGAAATTCCAGTAGAGACAGCCAGTCACTATGCTGCTGAGGATGCCGACATCACATTACGTTTGCATGAAGTGTTGTGGCCTCAATTGCAAGCAGAGCCGACACTGGCAACGCTCTATACCGATATCGAATTGCCACTGCTACATGTACTGTCAACTATAGAATGCACAGGTGTGCGAATCGATGCGGACATGCTCGATGTTCAAGGCAAAACTATTGGTGAGACTATAGAGACCGTCAAAAGTGAAGCTTATAGTGATGCTGGTCGTGAGTTTAACCTAGGTTCCCCGAAACAGATCGGTGAAATATTTTTTGAAGAAAAACAGTTTCCAATAATTCGAAAGACACCAAAGGGTCAACCTTCAACAGCGGAAGATGTACTTGAGCAGCTAGCAATTGATTATCCCTTGCCTCGGTTGATACTCAAGCATCGAAGCTTAACCAAACTCAAATCCACCTATATCGATAAACTGCCTTTGCAGATTGATGCCAATACCAAACGTGTGCACACCTCCTATAACCAGGCGATAGCATCAACAGGGCGTCTTTCAAGTACTGATCCGAATCTCCAAAATATTCCGATACGCACCGAAGAAGGTCGTCGCATTCGCGAAGCCTTTATTGCGAAGAAAGGTTATCGATTGTTGGCGGCGGATTACTCACAGATCGAGCTTCGTATCATGGCGCATTTATCTGAGGATGAAGGGCTCCTGCATGCGTTTGCCGAGAAGCTCGATGTGCACAAAGCAACAGCAGCAGAAGTATTCGGTGTGCCGCTTGACGCGGTTGAAGATGATCAACGTCGTTCAGCTAAAGCTATAAATTTCGGCCTTATCTACGGCATGTCAGCGTTTGGGCTTGCCAAGCAGCTGGATATTTCCCGTGGTGAGGCAGCTGAATACATCGAACTGTACTTTGCAAGATACCCAGGCGTAAAACAGTATATGGACGAGACTCGTGCGCTTGCCAAGGAACAAGGATTCGTTGAAACAGTTTATGGCCGCCGTTTGTATCTGCCAGATATCAATGCGCGGAACGCGCAAATGCGCAACTATGCGGAACGAACTGCAATCAATGCACCTATGCAAGGCACTGCCGCGGATATCATCAAGCGCGCGATGCTTGATGTGAACGCGTGGTTGGTAGCCGACAAGGTAGATTCACGGATCATTATGCAGGTGCATGATGAATTGGTATTGGAAGTAAAATCTGGCGAGCTGGAATCGGTCGGTGACAAGGTGCAAGAGCTGATGATCAACGCCGC
>CAZQOI010000120.1:4612-6731 GCA_964594905.1 uncultured Granulosicoccaceae bacterium | reverse complement strand
CTGGCCGAAGGCGGTGTTGATGTTTTATGGATTGAAACAATCTCATCATCAGAAGAAATCGAAGCTGCTGTACTAGGTGCCGCAGATATTGGGCTACCAATCGTATACACGGTCAGCATCGATACCAATGGAAGAACCATGATGGGTCTGACCGCTGAAGACACTGTGCGCATTAGCACCAGTCTTAATACCCATGTAACAGCAGTTGGTACCAACTGTGGCGTGGGTGCATCTGAAGTAGTGGCGACGGTGTGTAATCTAAAAACCGCTAGCAACTCACTTGGTGTTATTCCAGCCATTGTTGCTAAAGCCAATTGCGGTATTCCAGAGTACGTTGACGGCGAGATTGTCTACAGTGGTACCCCCGAACTGATGGCGCGATATGTGGAGCTCGCCGCTAATGCAGGTGCCAGTATCATTGGCGGTTGTTGCGGTACTGAACCAAGCCACATCAAAGCCATGCGTGATGCAATCGATAACTGGACACCAGCGGCAAGCCCAAGTGTTGAAGACATAGTCACCACACTCGGTGAAGTCTCGCTCGGTGCAAAAGCACAACTGTCGGGTGATCTCAGCCTCGCGGGCGGTTCTGCCTCCGGTCGAGGAAGCCGTGAATCGAGGCGTAAACGCAGTCGCGGAAGCAGTAGCAAGCAAGGTTGAAGACTGGCCAAGAGCCCACAGGTTCTTGCCAGTAAGATCTAACCACGAAAAAATGCTAACCAAAAACATCGTACCCAATCTCATCGCACTGGCACTGATCGGTGTGAGTTTTCTGGCCCCATCGCCGTATCAGGCAATTTTGCTGAGCACGGGAATGTTTGCGTTGTCGGGCGCTCTGACTAATTGGCTAGCCGTACATATGCTGTTCGAGCGAATACCAGGGCTTTATGGCTCCGGCGTCATTACCTTGCATTTTGAAGAGTTCAAAGAAGGCATCCTGCGCCTGGTCCATGAAGAGCTGTTCAATCCAGACAAAGTTGATTCGCTATTTAAAGTCAATGACAAGCCCACAGCCGATGGCAAAGAGTCACCGATGCAGGACATGGATTTCGCCCCTTTGCTCAAGAGTATCGATCTTGATTCAGCTTATGATCAACTGGTAGCAACAATTCTTGATTCATCGTTTGGCTCAATGCTCGCGATGGTCGGTGGCGAAGCCGCCCTTGAGCCCATGCGTGAACCTTTCAAAAAGCGGATGGAATCCTTTCTCAACGATGCAGCGAAATCACCACGTCTGCAATCAGCCATTCAAGAACAGCTTTCAAGCGCGGCAAGTAGCGAAAGGTTCGTAGCAAGACTGGATCTGATTTTGCGAGCGAGACTGGACGAACTGACACCTGAGATGGTTAGAGACATCATGCAACGCATGATACGACGTCATCTAGGTTGGCTTGTGGTATGGGGAGGGATATTTGGCGGCTTGATCGGCTTCATCGCGGCGATTGCCGGAATTATGTAGAGCCTTTTCCACGGGCTCGCAGCGCTACACCATCAAATTCAATTCCATCCCAACCGGTTTTCATAAACTGACGAATGTTGGGGTGGCTATCTCCGTCCGGTGTTTTCAATACATCGGCTCGGTAGTAAGCGCCAAACAGAGCTAAGGTGTTGTCCTTATCCAATTCGTGAAGCCGAGCGAAAGAAAAGACTTTGCACGAACCGGTGTTCTGACCCGCTTCGTTATACAGCTCATGATTGCGGAAACCTGTTGGTATAAAGGTATACAACTGGTTCACCAAGGCAATAACATCCGGAAACTCAACCGTTTCAGGTTGCGTTTCAAGGCGATTCAGAAAAAGCTCAAGTTCCATGGCTGTGCGGCAGTGATCTTTACACGCTATGGTAACAGTTCATCATGAAAAACGTCCCTTTGCCATATTGCGAAAAAATCAACGCAGCTGCCGAACCGCTCAATGTGGCGACAAATGCTGGTTTTCTCTTGGTCAGCCTGAGCCTGATCATACTGATTTGGCATCAAGCGGTAAAAACAGAATCTCGACTTATCAGCTCGCCGCTATTGATGGTGTCACTTTTACCCGCGCTGATCGGTTTTGGTAGTGCCGCATATCACTTTCGACGTTCAAATCTGACACTGATGATGGACCTCGTTCCCATCGGG
>CAZQOI010000120.1:2561-4512 GCA_964594905.1 uncultured Granulosicoccaceae bacterium | reverse complement strand
TGCGAACAGTTGAAAACCGGTACTCACCCGCTATGGCACATACTGGCAGCAGTGGTCAGCTTACTGTTGCTGCTCGCGCTACTCAGCGCTATGCAGACGACGCCTTATGATCAATCGCGTCAACAGCCGCGATCGCACACAAATTAACAATACCTCTTACGGTTGTTGATTCGGTAACCACATGAGCAGGCTTTTTCAAGCCCATTAACATCGGTCCCACAGGTAAACCTTCACCCATCACCTTCATCATGTTGTAGGTAATGTTGGCTGCGTCCAGGTTCGGCATCACCAACAAATTAGCACCACCATGAAAATCTGCATTCGGAAAAATTCTGTCGCGGGTCTCTTGCGACAACGCAGCGTCAGCATGCATTTCGCCCTCTACCGAAAGATCCGGATAATTTCTTGAAATTATTTTACGTGCCCGTCGCATCTTTTTAGCAGGCTTGTTATTGCGACTGCCAAAGTTTGAATGTGACAGCAAGCCTACTTTTGGCTCCATTCCAAAACGCTCGACAATTTTCGCTGCCATGCCAGCTGTTTCTGCAATCTCTTCAGCGCTCGGCTCTACCGTGATATGTGTGTCCGTCAGAAATACTGTACCGGTGTCCAGAATCATAAGCATTAGTGCAGAGATATCAGAGACATCATCACGTACACCGATGATATTGCACAGATACCTTATATGACGCGCATAGGCCCCTTGTGTGCCACAGACCATAGAATCCGCTTCACCCAGCTTTACCATTAATGCACCAAGCGCTGTCGTACGCGTGCGAATCACGTTAGCAGCGTACTCGGGAGACACACCGGCTCTTTCCATCATACGATGGTAAGCAGTGACATGACGATCAAAATCCGGGTTACGTGCAGGATCTATCACTGTAAAACCATTGCCAATGGTCAAACGCAGAGCCATGTCCTCGATTCGGGCTTTGATGATATCGACACGCCCTAAAAGTATCGGATAGCAGATACCATCATCAACCAGAATTTGCACAGCGTTGAGGATACGATCCGATTCACCCTCAGCTAGAACAACACGTTGCAAGTCCTGTTGTGCTCGTTCAAACACCGGTTTCATGATAAGACCTGATCGAAAGATAAAACTACGCAGCTTTCTTTGATAGGCGTCGAAATCTTCGATGGGGCGAGTGGCAACGCCACTGTCCATCGCAGCTTTAGCAACTCGTGGCGGTATTTCCAGCATCAATCGCGGATCAAAAGGTTTGGGAATCAGGTACTCACGGCCAAAGCGAAAAGGTTTACCCCCATAAGCGGCTGATACGACATCCGACGCCTCCTTGGTTGCGATATCAGCGATTGCTTCAACCGCTGCTGCCTGCATTTCATCATTGATTTCCGTTGCACCAACATCAAGTGCGCCGCGAAACAGGAATGGAAAACAAAGAACGTTGTTAACCTGATTCGGGTAATCAGAGCGTCCGGTTGCCACAATTGCATCATCGCGCACACTGTGCGCAACATCCGGGTTGATCTCAGGATCAGGATTCGCCAGCGCTAGAATAAAAGGGGAAGAAGCCATTCTCTTGACTTGCTCACCACTAAGGACATTCGGCGCAGACAGACCAAGAAAGACATCAACACCATCGATAACATCATCCAACGTTCGAGCGGAGGTATCCTGTGCAAATTCTGATTTGTATGGATCCATCTGTTCCTTGCGTCCTACATAGACAACGCCATGTATATCGCAAACTGTAACGTTCTCTCGTTTAAGACCCATGAACACAAGTAGGTTCAAGCAAGCAAGGGCAGCCGCTCCAGCGCCGGAACACACAAGCTTGACGTCCTTGAGTTCTTTACCAGCAATAAGTAGCCCGTTTCTGATCGCAGCAGCAACCACGATAGCTGTGCCATGTTGATCATCATGGAAGACCGGGATATTCATGCGCCCGCGTAATTGTTTTTCTATCTCGAAGCATTCCGG
>CAZQOI010000120.1:0-2461 GCA_964594905.1 uncultured Granulosicoccaceae bacterium | reverse complement strand
GCAACCGCGACTCCTGGCGAATACGCGAGCGACAGATCACGTTGATTGACCATGCGTTTGGTCGCGCTGATTTCAAGTTTGCCAGGCGTTGGATAGCGATGATATTCCAACGCTGCTGTCGCTAGAGATTCCTGGCTGGGGGCTTCGCGTGCCGGCTCAGCCGTTGGTTTATCGCTCATGCTTTCAGGTTCTCAGGGTTCAATAAGTTATCACTGACGGCGCGATTAAATGCGCTGCAAACCGCCATTAATGATGCCGATACGATATTGCTGTGAAGTGCAGCGCCATAGCGTGTTTCGCCTCGTCCAACCTGGATTTCAAAATAACAGGCTGATTGTGCATCAGCGCCAGCTCCCGTCGCATGTTGATGGTAATCAACGACACGAAAATCTACAGCAAAGGTTTCTTTGAGCGCATGTACAAAGGCATCGATCGGTCCGTTGCCCTTGCCAGAAATTTCGCGCTCAGTACCGTTGATTGAGACGACAGCGGTAAGGCTTCTCAACGCTTCATCGTTATCATCTCCAACACTGGTATGGCGGATAAAGGATACTGGTGATACAGCATCTAGAAATGTTTCATCGAAAGCACTGCGAATAGCAAGAGAATCTACCTCCTTGCCACTCTTTTCACTGATCAATTGCACCACCTGACTGAACTCCATCTGCATACGCCGGGGTAGTTCAAGTCCGTGATCGCGTTCGAGTATAAAAGCCACACCGCCTTTACCGGACTGACTATTAACCCGGATTACCGCTTCGTAGGTGCGCCCAAGATCAGCCGGATCGATAGGTAAATAAGGCACTTCCCACAACGGCGAATTACTCTTTCGCATGGCAGCGAAGCCTTTTTTGATCGCATCTTGATGAGATCCGGAAAACGCTGTGAAAACCAGTTCTCCGGTATAAGGGTGACGCGGGTGAACCGGTAACTGGTTGCAATGCTCGACAGTTCGCATGACTTCGTATATGTCTGAAAAATCGAGATTCGGATCTACACCTTGGCTGAACAGGTTCAACGCCAAGGTCACGATGTCTACGTTACCAGTGCGCTCACCGTTACCAAAAAGGGTTCCTTCTACACGGTCCGCACCAGCCAGCAAACCAAGTTCAGTAGCCGCCACCGCACAGCCGCGATCATTGTGTGGATGCAAACTCAAGGCAACCGAATCTCGTCTACTGAGATTTCGAGACATCCATTCTATTTGGTCAGCATGAACATTAGGTGTCGACATCTCCACCGTTGCTGGCAAGTTCAGGATAACCGGACGTTCTGGGGTTGGCTGCCAGATATCAGTAACTGCATCGCATACCTCAACGGCATAGTCGAGTTCGGTTCCGGTAAAACTTTCTGGAGAATATTCAAACAACCAATCTGTGTCAGTTTGTCTGGCTGCGTATTCAGCGACGATCTCGGCACCATCGGTGGCGATCTTTTTGATGCCATCCTTATCAAGGTTGAACACCACACGGCGCTGCAAGCTTGATGTTGAATTGTACAAATGCATGATCGCACGCGGTGCACCTTCAAGTGCCTTGAACGAACGCTCGATCAATTCACGGCGCGATTGCGTCAGCACTTGCAGCGTCACATCTTCAGGAACATGGTTACCCTCGATCAGCAATCTGACAAAGTCAAAATCAGTTTGCGATGCGGCGGGGAAACCAATCTCTATTTCCTTGAAACCAATATCGAGAAGCAGTTTGAACATGCGCATTTTGCGCTCACTGCCCATCGGCTCAATCAAGGCCTGGTTACCGTCGCGCAGATCTACGCTGCACCAGCGCGGCGCAGTGTCGATTACATTGCCTGGCCACTGGCGATCGTCAAGAGGAACCTGAGGATAGGCTTGGTACTTGGATTTAATGTCGGTCAGCATGGTTTGTCGTGTCCTGTTGCGTTATGAGTTAAAGGCGCAAGCAAGCTCAGCCGCCGTTCCGGGTGCGCACGTCCGGACGGCGGCTTCGAAGTCGACGGAATTGAATAGGGTTGTTCATGACAGCTCGTATATTGGCGGGCTAAAACGGCGCCCTGGCCTGAATTCCCGAGTAAATCGGGGGCAATAGACTTGAACCCGGCTCTCCCTAGGAGGCCGGGTGCATAAGCTCTAGTGCTTTTGCTAACGAGGTCATGATTCCAGAGTAGTCCGCTGTAGCCGCAGGGTCAAGCCTCGGGATCAGACCCAAGCAAATCCTGCCAATCGCATCGCTTACTCGTCGTCAGATGAAGGCTGCTGCTCTTTTTCAAGCAATGGTCGAATGAGTTTCTCAAGGCCATTGGCTTTGATCTCGTAGATCAACGCAAGACGCTCCCCCAGCTTACCGGCTGGGAACCCCTCGCCTTTGAACCACACGACATAGGGTTCTGGCAAATCAATAAGTCTTGTTCCCTTAAAGCGTCCAAACGGCATTTCCATTCGCGCGGATTTGAGCACCTCTTCGGACAATTCAGTTGTATCAAG
>CAZQOI010000119.1:4232-6793 GCA_964594905.1 uncultured Granulosicoccaceae bacterium | reverse complement strand
GTTTGTTGTTCGCGGGCCTCTTCAATGGCGGCTTCAGCGGAACGAAGCTCTGCAACGATGCCTTCTAGTTCAGTCTCACGTTCACTGATCCGTAATTGCTGTTCATCACGTGATTGCTCGAAATCGCTGCGTCGCAATACCAGCATTTCGCCACGTTTCTGGCGTTCTTCGGACTTGAGGCTCTGATAGCGTTCCGCTGTGCTCGCCTGCCGCTTCAAATGAGCAAGTTGTTTATCAACTTCCTCGCGCAGATCATTTAGCCTATCAAGGTTATCGCGTGTGTGGCGGATACGGTTTTCAGTCTCACGCCGACGTTCCTTGTACTTAGAAATACCCGCAGCCTCTTCCAGATAGACACGAAGTTCTTCTGGCTTGGCTTCGATAAGCCGAGAGATCATGCCCTGCTCAATAATCGCATAGCTGCGCGGGCCAAGACCGGTCCCGAGAAAGATGTCTCTTATGTCACGTCGTCGGCAGCGCACATTGTTCAGCGCATACTTCGACTGGCCATCACGTGCAACTTCACGTCGAATCGAAATTTCGGCATAAGCAGCGTATTCCCCACCAACAGAGCCATCTGAGTTATCAAAAATGAGTTCTACGGATGCCTGGCCCACAGGTTTTCGCGAACTTGAACCAGTGAAGATGACATCGTCCATTGATTCGCCGCGTAAGTGTTTCGCAGACGATTCACCCATAACCCAACGCACGGCATCAATAGTGTTCGATTTGCCACAGCCGTTTGGCCCAACAATCCCGACCAGCGGGCTAGGTAATGACAGATCAGTGGGGTCAACAAAAGATTTGAACCCGGCAATCTTTATGCGATTCAGGCGCATCGTTGTTCAGGGCTAAGAATTGACATTGAAATAGAAGGCCATGCGTGTCCGTTACATGGGCAAACATTGTAACCGGAATTAGCCGTGACACCAGCCCTTAAACAGACGTTATGCTTAAGCCATGGCGAAGTTGGGTTTCATATCAGCAATGGGCTACGTTCGGGTTGGTGCGCGACTCGTCCGCACACCTGGATTAAGACGCTTTGTTTGGGCGCCTTTGGCCATAAACATGCTGGTTTTTGGCGTTCTTGGCTGGTGGTTGTATGATTTATCCACAGGCTGGATTGCGTCCTGGTCATTGTTTGAATCGTTCGGCGACTGGAAAATCGTTCGCGCATTCGCGACACTTTTGAAGTGGGTATTTACAGTTGTTTTATTCTTTGGCCTCGCTTATGCCTTCACCTTACTGGCAAATCTTGTGGGCGCACCCTTCAATGGACTGCTTGCGGAGCGGGTTGAAGCCCACTTGGTCGGCAACCCGACCGAACCGGCTCCATCTTGGATCACGCTGTTCAAGAGTCTGCCAAGACTGCTTGGCTCCGAGGTGCGCAAACTCCTCTACCTGATCGTGTGGATTGTCCCACTGCTTATTCTGCAATTTATCCCACTGCTTAACATTGCAGCGCCATTGTTGATTTTCCTGTTTGGCGCCTGGATGTTCGCACTTGAGTACTTCGATTATCCAATGGGCAACCACGGTCTGCTCTTCAAGGATGTGCGAAAGGAGCTTCGCAAACAACGAAGATCAGCTCTCGGCTTTGGCGTTTTAGTCGCGGGGTTGAGCCTGGTGCCGATACTTAACCTCTTCATCATGCCCGTCGCTGTCGCAGGCGCGACTGCGATGTACGTTGATCACTTCCGTATAAACCAAACTACGCCCTAAAGGTGAAGTAGCACTATGTGGAAAAATTTGATCAAGCTATTCGCTGTTGCGACTCTCTTTGTTGCCAATTCAGTCTCGCGTGCTGAAACAGCAATCGATTTTATCGAACAAGAGGCTGTCCCTGGCGGAATCATGTTTATCGACGTTGGCGTTTTCACCGATTCTCTGCCCGAGGTGAGACGAGAAAAACATGAGGTTGCTGTTGTAGAGCGCGACGGCAAGGCAATGGCAATCGTCGGCATCCCACTTGGCACCAAACCCGGGAATCACAAGCTCTTGGTTAAGGACTCATCCGGTGCCGAGCGAAACGTCAGCTATCGGGTAGATGACAAGCAATACAAAGAGCAAAGAATATCGATAGAGAACAAGCGCAAGGTAAATCCAGCACCACTTGATATGAAACGTATCAACAAGGAAAACGTTCGCCTGAAAGTCGTCAAGAGCTCGCGCGCCGAAACCCTGATAGCGACCGATTTCATCTGGCCATTAAAAGGCATCATTTCAAGTCCATTTGGCTTGCGACGGTTCTTCAACGATCAACCAAGACGCCCTCACGGTGGAATAGACATCGCTGCCGCAGAGGGTGAACCGATCATTGCGCCCGCCGACGGTGTCGTCATTGACACTGGCGATTACTTCTTCAATGGCAATTCAGTGTTTATTGAGCACGGTCTTGGACTGCAAACCTTTTACGCGCACATGAGCCGAATCGACGTACAACGAGGCGATCGCGTGTCTGTCGGCGATGTTATTGGTGCTGTTGGCGCAACTGGCCGAGTTACTGGCCCGCACTTGCATTGGTCAGTTGGGTTGAATGGAACCTGGGTCAACCCATTGTT
>CAZQOI010000119.1:0-4132 GCA_964594905.1 uncultured Granulosicoccaceae bacterium | reverse complement strand
CTTAACAGCCCCCAAATGCTGTTACCGAAATGAGATTCCGGCATTGTGTTTATTAAAGAAGCGATTCTTTTTCAGGCAACCACATCCTTAATTTCCTTTCGCTCTTTGCGTTGCTTGGCCAGCAATAGTTTTTTCTGGTACCGGGACTGTACAAAATCGGTAACAACCATCACACCAATAACAAAGTAAAAGGTTGCCTTGGACATCGGCTCCACAGGGCTACCAAACAAAGTCAGATGGGCTAGATGACCACCTTCTGACAACAGCATAATACCCACAACAAACAAGATGAAAAGTCCAAGGACTTCGTACATGCGATTCTTCTCGAGAAACGTAGAGACGTGATCGGCCAGCCAGATCATCAACACACCACCAATGATGATCGCGGTAGCCATCACCCAGAACACATCAGTCAAAGCCATTGCACTCAGTATCGAATCAAAAGAAAACACCAGATTCATCAATACGATCCAGAAAATGACCATGCCGGTCGACTTTGGCTTTGCGTCCTCTGCATGTACCTCTTCAAGGTTCATCATATGCAGTACTTCTTTGGTCGCCGTATAGATAATGAACACTCCACCTACCAGCACTATCAGACTGTGCAAATTGAAGGTTCCTTCAACAAAACCAGTAAAGCCTAAGTGAAATAGCGGGTTCTGCACCTTGTCTATCAGGGTCACCAGAACGAATAACAAGATAATTCGCATGATGATGGCAAGGCCAATACCCAAACGGCGAACCTTGGCTTGCTGATCCGCAGGTGCTCGTTTGGATTCGAGCGAAACATACAACAAGTTGTCAAAACCGAGTACCGCTTGCAGCAACACTAACGCGCCAAGTGTGGCCAGATTTTCGATAGAGAGGAGACTTTCCATGACGAGATCTCTTGCAATTGTCGATAGCTATTGGGGAAGGAGTCTAGCGCACTTTGTCAGCAAGCAAGCTTGACCGCCAGGAACGCTCAGTCGCGCTGGCGCCCGGGCACTCGCTTTCGTTTTTTTCGTGCATGTCCATTTGCTTGTGTCCTCGAGGTTGTTCCATCTTCAACTGATCCGCCACGCCTCTTGGAACGTTGCTTCTTTGACCGAGATTTTTTGCCAGCTGCGGGACGAGAACTATCTCCCGAACTCTCATTAACCCCACGATTTGATTTGTTTCGACTTCGCCGTTTCTCAGCCTCGGCTGCACGTTCTTTACTGCTCATGGATCGGGTTGTGCGTTTCTTGCGAGCCGAAAACGGATTGTCATCCTGTTTGAATTCGATGCGAAGCGGCGTTCCAAACAAACGGAGCACTTTGGTGAAGTGATTCATCAGAAAGCGTTGATAGCTTTTGGGTACTTTGTCCGCCTGCTTGCCATGAATCACAATAATGGGAGGGTTTTGACCTCCTTGGTGAGCATAACGAAGCTTGATCCGCCTTCCATTAACCATGGGTGGCTGATGCTGAGTTGTGGCTACCTCGAGAAATCGCGTCAGCCTGGGAGTCGACAGATCCATAAACGCTGACGCATGAGCCTTGTTAATCGACTTAAACAAATCGCCAACACCTGATCCTTTCAAGGCACTGATAAAGTGGATCTGGGTAAATTTTAGAAACTCCACACGGCGTTCGAGATCTTCGCGCACAGCCGTCCTTTGCTCGCTATCAAGGCTATCCCATTTGTTGACCGCAACAATAAGTGCGCGACCTTTATCGATGATATAACTCAGTAACGACAAGTCTTGATCGGTAATACTATCGGAGCCGTCGAGCATCATCACGCAAACGTTACTGCTATCGATTGACTTCATCGTCTTGATGATGCTGAATATCTCAACCTTCTCAGAGACCTTGCCACGTCGTCTGACACCCGCGGTATCGATTAACACATAGTCTCTGCCAGCGCGCGAAAAAGGTACAGAGACCGAATCGCGAGTGGTTCCCGGCTGATCGTAGGCAATGACTCGATCTTCACCGAGAAGACGATTGATCAATGTTGACTTGCCAACGTTAGGACGTCCGACAAATGTCACACGTGGGTCTTTGTCTACCGCTTTATCAAAAGCTGGTACATCGGTAACGTTACCGTCACTGTCCAACACAATACCGTCTGGACCAGAACCATCCAAAGCCTGCTTGTTACGTTTGCGACGTCGGCGACTGCCCTCTTCTATTCGTTCTGATTCATCGATTTCAAAGATATCAGCAACCAGATCAATCAAGGCATGGACACCACGATTGTGGGACGCGGCTGTCGGCACAACATGCTCAAAGCCCAGTTCATGAAATTCTAGCTGAGCTTTATCCTCACCAATGCCATCAATCTTGTTGACACACAGAACAACTCGTTGTGCCTGGCGCCGCAGAATGTCAGCAATGTCTTCATCGACCGACACGAGTCCTGCACGACCATCAACAAGAAACACGACGAGATCAGCTTCATTGACAGCTGCAAGCGTCTGGTCGGCCATCGCTGCATCAAGACTATCTGGTGCACCGCTTAAACCGCCAGTATCCACGAGCAAATAAGGCCATCCACCTACTCTGCCATCGCCATATTGACGATCCCGCGTCAGGCCTGGCTGATCAGCTACCAGCGCATCCTGAGTCTTGGTCAGTTTGTTGAATAGAGTCGACTTACCGACGTTCGGTCGGCCAACCAACGCTATCGTGGGTTTCACCAGGGGGCCTTTAACGACAACAATTAACGAACAAATCGTAAAGCCGCGATGACGCCATCGCCAGCTTGTACGAACAAGGTGTTGTCTAGTCGTTGTGGGCGAGCGGAGATTGCCGTATCACTGACCCGACTACGTCCGATGACACTTCCATCGGTTAAAGACAGGACATGTACATAGCCTTCTATATCTCCCACGACAATGTCACCCGAATCTGTTACCGCAGGTGTACCGAGTGTTCGACCTTCAAAAACATCGGTGGACCAGAGTTCCTGACCAGCCTCTTTGTCGAAAGCCTGAATCAGATTGTTGTCTGTAACGACAACCAATGTGTTGTCATGCAAGGTAAAACCAGCCGTAGTGGACATTGGAACGGACCATTGAATCTGACCACGACCAGGTTCAAGCCGCGCCAATTTACCTTGGAAGTTGGCAACATATATTCCTGCGCCATCCACTAAAACATCAGCATCAATATCCACGAGTCGCTCGACTTCGGATCGGCCGCGAGGAATACTCAAAACCGACTCCCAGATTTCCCGACCGGTATTGATATTGAGGGCGAGGATTCGACCATCATCAAGCCCAACCAGTACACCACCGTCGAGCAGCAAAGGCTGACTGTAACCATTTAACGTCAAGGCAGGAGGTGTGTTGGAGACGGACCAACGTTCCTGGCCAGTCTCGGGATCCAGCGCCAGAACTCGCCCATCAGCACTACGCACAACCGCTGTATTGAATGCAGATACCACCGGCACCAGCACCTCAGACGAACTACTGGCTTGCCAGAGTTCCTCACCATTACTGGCATCCAGAGCAATGATCGCACCGTTGTTGGTACTGACATACAAACGTGCAGCATCACCGCCGACGCCGCTACTTAGATTGCTGTCGAGATCCACTCGCCATTGACGGCTACCGTTGGCAGGATCAAAGCTCGAGATTTCACCATCGCGGGTCGCAACCACGACCTGATCCGCATCAACGTATGGTTCAAATCGACCACGACCGGCATCGTCAGTCTGCTTGCGCCATTGCCGTGCTGTTTCAACAACCGGCGTGATACTTGTCAGGCTGCTAGGCGGTTCAGGTTTAGGGTCACTGGAGCAGGCAACTGTCAGCATCGACGCAAAAAATGCGATGAAAACCAAACCGTGCTTGCGCATGATTTTTTGCATTTCTCAGCTGGCGCTCTCAGGAACTGCAAGTTCATTTAATTTCATTGTCAGCGCTTCCGGATTAGCAACGAACTGACTTTCTTGTGCTGCTTCGTACGCGCTACGTGCACCCTGAATGTCACCTGATTGCGCCAGTAAATCTCCGCGTGCTTCCTCGACCAAGCCACCGAACGCCTCCGGGAACGTTTTTGGCAGTGAATCAAGACCTTTTGCCGCATCACCGAGCGCTCCTTGAACGCGAGCGAGTCGAACAGCCGCGATGATTCGCACATCTTCCTGTGGGGACTTGTCA
>CAZQOI010000118.1:0-6941 GCA_964594905.1 uncultured Granulosicoccaceae bacterium | reverse complement strand
CAAATTCGCTTGGTAATTAGTTGCGACAGAATCGCTTGGTAGTTAAGCTACGACAGAATGGCTCGGTGTTAACAACCTTAACTGTAGAAACTCAGACTTGACCTTACAGACAGTGTCCGGACTGGTATGAATATTTTCCATATAACAGACACCCGCTGGTATTCTTTGTACAGCCGGATTCGGCCAAAAGCGGAAATTCGGAGTCCATTATTCTTGTAATAATGTCATTACCAAGGGAAACTGTCGGTCTTATTACCGAGCGACTTTGTCGTAACAACATATCAACAGGGAAGTAGTCTTGCAACAACTCTGTTTTAATAAGGAATAACGTATCTGCGACGAATCATTTTTACTAGATCAGTATTTTAAAAACTCAGAAGCAATAAAGGGTTGATTAAACGAGTCCGAAAGTTATACCGGCCCAATAGTGTTTATTTGATATTGGCCCCGTGCTGTTTTCTCTACATGTCCTTCCTTGCTCAACTGTGTCAATGTCCGATAAACGGTTTCAGATGCAAGGCCGATTGTTTCTGCAAAGGTGGTGATGTCTTCTACCAATAAACCATCATTAAGAGCAGCAAGAATGCGTTCATCAGCCGCCCGGATAGACAGCAGCTCGACACGACGTCTGGTCTCTTGAATCTGGGTTGCAAATCGGGATGCCATTGAGCGCGCAAATTCGATTTCGGTGTTCAGTAACCGTGATATCGCTGCTCGCTTGCATTCAATGACAACCGCTTCACAAACAGCTGTAGCTGTGCAGTGATAAGTATTAGAGAATAACGATGCTTCAGCGAAGGTATCTCCCGATCGAGCCCGGTGGATCATAACGCTGTGACCGGTATTCGTCGCTCGTTTAAGATCAATAGTCCCTGAAGCCAAATAGAACAATCCGGCTGTTGCACTATCCTGGACAAACAGAGCTTCCCCGTACTCTAATGTCCGACGCACTCGGTCACTCTTGTCTACTCTGTTGAGTGGCGGTGGAAGGCTTTCAATAGACATGATTCAAATCATATTCGGACGTGGTTAGAAAATACATAATGGAATGCCATATTGTTTGGAAAATTCCGTTATGCCACACCGATTAATTACACTAGCTAGTATTTTGGTAGCACTCGTATCACTCTCGCTGTGGGCAGCTGAGAGACACAACGGACATACGCCTGGCATGAGCCACGGCGCTGCAACCAATAGTGATGGACAGCCACTGGAAGGCGGGCAAGCAACATTTGCGGCGTTAGTCGAAATAGTAGCGATGCTGGAGCAAAACGCCGAAACCGATTGGGACACGGTTGATATCAATGGTTTACGCACGCATCTATTGGACATGAATCACCTGATACTTGGTACCGAAGCGACGACATCCATCCTGGGAAATGGCCAGATTCGATTTGATATTCGGGGCACGGAAAAATCGATACCGTCGATTCATCGAATGGCGCCAGCGCATTCTCGTTTCATCGAGCAATCGCGTGGCTGGAAAATCGAGCCTGAACTCAGTGACGATGGTGCAACCCTCACGATCACTGTCGAAGACGCCGCCGCGTTGAGCCGGCTCAATGCCTTGGGTTTTTACGGCTTTATGTCCCTCGATTCGCATCACCAAGCTCATCATTATCAAATGGCGGTTGGAAACTCGCATTAAGCCACACGATGATCATGCTGACGAAAGCATCCATAGCGCCATGCCAATCATCATAAGGTTTTCCACCAATGAGACAAACCCCAGTGGAACACGGCTATCTCCAAGGCACGCACATTTTAATTCGCGTTTGTCTACATAGACAGCCTTAATAACACTGATTGCTCCGATACCTGCAACGACCAGTGTGGCAGGTGCCGACAACCATGTTAGAACGCCCATCATCATTAACAAGCCCGCCACTGTTTCCACAAAGGGGTAGACGTATCCGTACCGAACCCATTTTTGTGCGAGCAGATCATAGTTAAGAAACATGGTGGCGAATGTCTCAATATTCTGAAGTTTTTGGAGCCCTAACAGCACCATGGCTATTGAGATAAACCAGGCAAGCGTTTGTGGCACGATCAATGTGCCTCTCATCAACCAAGTAACCGCTACAGCGAGCGCGAACGCCACGGCAAAAAGTGCAATGACTGGTTGATAGGTTACGGCGTCTTTCTCTATTGGAGGTTTGCCAAAATATTCACTGAGAGCATCGAAACCGCCAATTCGAACTTCGTCGATAAAGGTTTGTGGGGTTGTGCTAACGCTGTGCGTTGCTTTGAATTCATCCACCGCCTCCCGCGTAGTAAGAAGATGATCATCCACGACGTACCCTTGCCGCTTCAGCAGATCTTTGGATTTAAGCCCATAGGGGCACATGTGATCGCTCATCGCCATTCTGTAGAGTGTTGCTGATTTATTATTCATAAAATTGTCCATGGCAAGCTTTCCACGCTCTGAGGTTTCTGATGTATTAGCCGCTAGTATTGTGAATACACGGCCGTTTCACCTGATTCGGTGAAGGACAACACTGCGTAGTCTTTGGGTGTGCGACTGGCCATACCCGGTGACATCATTGGCATACCGGGTGCACTGAGACCTTTGATGTTCGTTGGTCTTGTACTCAATAGTCTTTCGATATCGCTTGCAGGGACATGTCCCTCGACGAGGTAACCGTCTACTATAGCGGTGTGACAGGACTTCAATTTGGGATCTGGCAGACCGTATTTGACCTTGATTGAATCGACATCGTCGTGATCGACCGCAGTAACGTTGAATCCTTCCTCTTCTAGATACGTTACCCAGTCTTTGCAGCATCCGCAGGTAGGGCTTTTGTAGACGGTGATTTCTGCATTTTGAATCATCGCGCTCGCCCTGATGCTCTCTGTTTCAGATGTGGTTGCTTCGGATTGGCAAGCTGTTAGAGATAACACGAGAAATGCGAACAAGAAAATAGATCGGATTGTGTGGTTCATGGTAATTAGTCTCAATTGAATGTCAGAAGTTTGGGGCGTTATTTCAATAGTTTGTCGATGAGTGATGATTTTTTCTTAGGAGTTACCTTAAATCCATCACGTTGAGTTCCGTTCACTTCGTCCTGCCACGATCGTTGTTCCTCCGGCCACGTATTTTTAATAAACGACAGCACGGCAATAATTTCATCATCACTCAAGATGTCCTTATAAACGGGCATCGTCGTCTTGTAACTGTCGTCATTGATAACCACACTGGGTCCATATTTGGTGATTTCAAACAACAGATCATCGGCATGATGCCAAGTGTGTCCAGTCGCATCGTGCGGTGGCGCAGGTAAAAAGCCATTAGCGTCGCGTGTTCGCCAATCGGGTTGACCTTCCAGATTAGGCCCATGACAGGAAGCGCATTGCGCTTGATATATTTTTTCGCCAGCCTGCACGACCACCAAATCATCGGCTTTGAGTTCAGTACGAATCCCATCCGTACCTTCTGACGCCCAGAGGAAGGTGACTACAGGTGCCAGTAGGAATACAGCGCAGAGTTTTGTTCGATATTTCATGGATTATTTGCCTCAGACAGTAAATATTGAGCGATCGATGTGCGGTCTTCACTGCTCATCTGACCGGTGCCATACTCGATCACGTCTGTCATATGACCGCCCGTAAAGTCACCCGAGAGCGTGATACCCACTTCAAGAAAAAGCTCGAGATCTTCAACCGACCACTGTGATAAATCTACTGATGTAATGCCAGGTACAGACTCACCGTCAGGACCGCGCGAATTGCCCGTCAGAGAGCGATTTGTCAGCCCCCCTAGGAGATTGCGAGGCGAATGGCATTCAGCACAGTGACCGGGTCCGTTAACGAGATAACTCCCTCGATCGGCGGTATTAGTTGTTCGTAACGGATCGAAAAACAGCGCTTTCCAGAGCAATAAACCAGCACGTGCGGAAAAAAGCCACGCAATATCATGGTCAGGCGCTTTAGTTGCCACCGGTTCAACGGTGTCTAACCAGGCTTTTAGGTCGACGAGTTCCTGTACCGACATCACGCTGTAAGCCGTATACGGAAAAGCAGGAAAATAGTGCGCATCATCAGGTGACAGACCCACCGACATCGCAATCAGAAATTCATCGCTTGTCCACTTGCCAATACCCGCGTTTTCATCACTGGTTATGTTCGGGGAGTAGAAGGTGCCAAATGGTGTGGTTATCGATACGCCTCCAGCCAACGGCTCGCCACCATCATCGATATTGGTGTGGCAAGCGATACAACCGCCAATGATGGCCACGTACTCACCCCTTTTTGAATCACCGTTGATGTGCTCGCTCTCCGCTAAGAGCGAAGTAATCTTTATGGACGCTTGATCATTGACCAGTAGATAGGCGTAAGTACAACCTGCGACCAAAAGCGCAATGGTAAGACCGGACAATAGGCGAAAAGATTTCATGTCAACAAGACACCACTTTATTCTTTGGGTTTTCGGAATCGCTTATGACAACCCGAGCAGCTCTTGGTCGTTTGAAAAAAGGCCTTTTTTAACTGACGTTCATCCTCCGTTGTCGAAACGATGTCTTTGAGAGACTCGCTAAGCTCGACAAACTCCACGACCTTTTTGCTGAAATCATCCCACTCTTCCCAAATACGGGGCAAGGCTTCTGTCTTGCTCCCTGTTCGACTCTCTTCGGTATCGGGGAATTGTTCAGCCATTCGCGTTCCATGCAGCGCAAAAGTATTGGCTGCGTCGACAAGGGCATTCCGGTCAAATTCAACCTTTCCTTTGAACATATCTGCTACAAGTTTCGATTTATCGCCCATGTCTGCCATGGCATCCATTCTTTCTTTTACGATCCCTGTGGCACCCGAGTGGCTGTAAACGATACCTGCCGTAAGCGCGCTGAAGACAAACAGACTCGCTGTGATAATTTTCATGATTTGATTTTCCCTGATCAACATTATGTGATGCGTACAAGAGAACCAAGCCCAGCGGCGTGGTGTTCCAACGCGTGACAATGAAATAACCAATCACCAGGGTTGTCTGCCACAAAGGCAAGCTCCATGGTTTGCTTGGGCATGAGCAACGGACTGTCTACCCAGCGAGGATCAGACAGCAGTTGCCCGTCGACCGATAGCAGTTTCATGTGATGACCATGCAAATGCATGGGGTGAGGAAAGGCGGTTTCGTTTCGTAGAGTCAGTCGAATGGAACTCCCCTTTTGTGTATCGATGAGTGGTGGCATGTCGAGCTTGTTGCCCACAACATCATTAATGGCCCACACATAACCTTGCTGGGCAATGTCGCGAAGGCTCATCCATTCACCATTTAATTGGGCGCGACGAAGTCCTCCCATGGCACCACCAGCTATCGTCACATCAACCGCCATCGCGTCTGACAGATCCGGATCTGGTATCTCGGGTGGAGCGAGATCAATAGCGCTGGTAAGCGCTGACTCTCTCAACGGCTTTTCTTCATAGACGAATTTGGTCAGATCAAATGACTCTCGATAAAAACTATCGACCACGGGCATGATTGACCCAGGATCACCGATCATGTCGAGTACCACGTCAACACGCCCAGCCGCACCGACGACGATGGGCTCTTTTGTCATGAAGGGTTTAACGGCTTGCCCATCAATGGCAATCACTGAAGGGGTAAGATCGCCAAAGGACAAAGCAAAATTTCGAGCGTTTGATGCATTGATCAATCGCAGCCGAATACGCTCACCGGTGCGCACTTTGACAATGTCCCTGAAGCGCCCATTAACAGTTGGAACATTGCCGACGCGACCTGCATGCGATCGATCATGGCCTGCACCAAAGTCATTGCTAATCGATGCATCATCAAGCAATCGCCAGTCATCAATCATCCAAACAAGATCCCGATCGACAACTGGTGGCTCCTTTTCATCGATAATTAACGGGCCATAAAGTCCACGTCCTACTTGTTCATAAGCATTGACATGCGAGTGATACCAATAGGTGCCACTGTCCGGTGGCGTAAATTGATAGCGAAAGGATTCACCGGGTTGGATGGCTGGCTGAGTTAGTCCAGCGACACCATCCATGGCATTGGGTAGCCGTATGCCGTGCCAATGCACGGCGGTCGGCACCTCTAGTGAGTTCTGTATTGTGGCATCTATAGGTTGACCGTGACTGATCCGAATCGGTGTTCCGGGTACATCCCCGTTAAATCCCCACACCTCAGTGGCAGGAAAATCAGGCCCTACGATGTTTGCGGTACCAGGCTTGGCGGTCAGTTCAAAACCACCGTCTGCTTTGCCCATTGCATGTACCGCTGGGAATACGCAGGACAGCGTAGTTGCCCCGCTCCACTGAAGAAACAATCGCCTATTCATAATTCAACCCCATGATTTAACCAGTACGATCAGGGTAAAAACTATTAGTCGATTGGGCAGCAAGACGTGCCGTCAAAAAAAATACCCTGAGTTCAATAACCCCTGCGATTCACAGAGGTGCCAGGGTTATAGGATCGGAGGTCGAAAGAGCGGATCAGATCGCGGAGATAAAACTGCGAATCCATCTGTGAGTCGATGGTGTGCCTCACCGAGATAGTCCGGAAGCACTCGATTGGAGTCTGCATTGGATGCACTCGGTGAGCTGCAGCAGGTGTTCATCGCGCAGTTATCGGAGCAATCCGACATGCTGCCGCAGTCAGGGTCAGCGCAAGACGAGCTTGATTCATCTTCAACATGATGTCGTTGACTCGTTGCGCCGTGGTGTAATGCACCTTGCATATCCTTATTGTCTGCCAGAACAGTTTGGGACATCGAGACGTTCTGTAACATCGTTTGCGCAGAATAAACTGGCATTGCAACAGATGCCAGAACAAAACACGCACAGAGCAACAGCCAAAAAGCTCGTATGGCTTTTGGAACAGCTATTATGTAAGAATTACTCCGCATCTCAATAGAATAGCAAATATTGAACCTTTTTATGCTTACTATCATTGGATATGAACTTGAGTAAAGGTTCCTCTG
>CAZQOI010000117.1:5881-7081 GCA_964594905.1 uncultured Granulosicoccaceae bacterium | reverse complement strand
GACACCACCGACAAACCAAATGCCGTAAACAGTGTCGAAGGATGTGTTTTGGTCGAATTCATCACGTATTATTCTAACCTGATTCACTACTGTAAAGCTTCGGAATTTTGTGACTACGCAACATACAAACATGCAGAATCTCAACAAAAAAATAGCGAGCCTCATTGCTGTTCTAGTCTCGACTATCGTATTGGCAGCAAGCTCGACAGTCTTGAATCCGGTGTCTGCTCAGGAGTCGAGTTCGCAAGCTCTGTCAATTGACGTTGTTGCAGAGAATCTTGATCACCCCTGGTCACTGGCTTTTCTGCCTGACGAGCGCTTGCTGGTCACAGAACGTTCAGGGCAACTACGCATCATCGATAACGGCGAAGTATCGGAACCAGTCGCCAATGTGCCTGCGGTGTTTGCAAAAGCTCAAGGTGGATTGATGGATGTGGTGTTGCATCCTGAGTATGAAACAAACGGCTGGATATACCTGACGCTATCGCACGGTGACGCGAAAGCTAATGCAACCCGTCTTGTTCGTGCAAAGCTAAACGGCAATGCACTCTCTGATGTAGAAGTTTTATTTACTGCCAAACCTTACAAAGACACACCTGTGCATTACGGTGGTCGCCTTGCCTTCCTGGCAGACAATACCTTGATACTCAGTGTCGGAGATGGCTTTGATTATCGTGAACAGGCACAACTGCTTGATAACCATTTCGGCAAGCTTGTTCGCCTGGCAGACGATGGACAGGTTCCTGACGACAATCCATTTATAGATGGCATAGGTAACCTGCCTGAAATTTGGTCTTATGGTCATCGTAACCCGCAGGCAATTGTTTTTGATGCGGACAACTCAGTCGTGTTCGCCCACGAGCATGGACCGGCTGGTGGTGATGAAATCAACCTCATTGTAAGAGGTCACAACTACGGCTGGCCAATCACCACTCACGGGCGTGACTATTCCGGTGCCGCTATTTCTCCCTACACAGAATTACACGGAACCGACTCCCCTTTACTTCACTGGACACCGTCTATAGCCCCTGCAGGTATGGCGCTGGTGTCAGGTGATAAGTTCCCGAAATGGCGGGGTAACCTGATGGTTGCGGCGCTCAAAGCTCGTGAGCTCAGACGAGTTGATCTGACAACCAGCCCCCTTCAACAGGAGTCGTTGTTGGTTGAACAAGGTGAGCGCATGCGTGATGTAAGACTTGG
>CAZQOI010000117.1:0-5781 GCA_964594905.1 uncultured Granulosicoccaceae bacterium | reverse complement strand
GTAGACTTTTATATAGCCGAAACCATGTCATCAATCGATCAGGCGCACGGCGCGCTCATGGGCGCATCAACACAGAACAAGCCAATATGGTTAGCTTTGTCAGTCGATGACGAAAACGGTCGTAACCTTCGCTCAGGTGAACCCATCATTGACATTGAAGCGCTGGTGAAAGAATATAGTCCAGCAGCAGTATTGGTAAATTGTTCGATTCCAGAAGCAGTCACTGTGGCTGTTGCCGAGCTCAAGAACCTCGATGTCCCCATTGGTGCATATGCTAATGGGTTTACATCAATCAACAGTGCGTTCAATAAGGTTGGCGCTACAGTCGATTTACTGGAAAAACGAAAAGATCTTGGCCCGGATGCCTATGCAGACTTTGCAGATCAATGGATAAATGACGGTGCAACGATTGTAGGAGGTTGTTGCGAAGTCGGACCAGCACATATACAGGAACTCAAAAAACGATTGGAGTAACTCATGACAGTTGACCAACAAACGGGTAGATGTCTTTGCGGAGCAGTCCGTTACAGAACAACCATGTCACCAGTCAGAGTGCTTGCTTGCCACTGCACGACTTGCAAACAACGCACCGGGGCAGCCTTCGGTATAGGCGTGTACTTCAACGAAGGCGAAATCGAATTCACAGCTGGTAAAACTGATAGCTATCAATTTCATTCAGACGAAAGCGGTCGTTGGATAAAAAATTATTTTTGCACACAATGTGGAAGTACCGTGTCGTGGAAAACTGAAATGCGCCCTGGCCTTCAGGCCATCGCAGGCGGCAGTTACGACGATCCAAGCTGGTTTTCAATAGAAGCCCATATCTGGACACAGTCTGCCTGCAATGGCATCAGCTTTCCTGAAGAAGTTGATGTGCACGAGCAAGCGCTGGCATAAGCCATTTCGGTTCAGCTCGCATACTCCTTGATTGCGTCGAGCTGAACATCAATGCCGAGGCCGGGTTGGTCCGGCACTGCGACCAAGCCGTCGACCATCTCAAGTGGCTGTTTGATCAGGTGCTGGCGAAAGGGATGCGATGATTGATCAAACTCGAGCAATGGTTGTCGCGGAAATAATGAATGATGCGCAACAGGTAATGCCGCGATCAATTGAACGGATGCAGCTTGCGCAACGGCAGAACCCCAAACATGTGGGTTAACCAGCACCCCGTTCGCTTGCGCCATTGCCGCAATATCTCGAGCTGCTGTAAAGCCACCGCAAGAACCAATATCTGGTTGCGCAATATCCAAGGCATCCTGACGAAACAGTTGATTGAATCCGTAGGCACTGTGTTCGTTTTCACCACCTGCGATTGGCGTATCGAGCTTTGACCTGAGTTCGGCATAACCGGTTACGTCTTCAGGTACAACAGGTTCCTCGTACCAGGCAATACTCATGTCATCAAGCACGCGGCCCAATTGCAAGGCATCTGATCGGCCATAGGCATGATTGGTGTCAACCATGACATCTATCTCTTGCGTATCAACAGCATTACTTATTGCTTGCATCACCGCCTTATCATCGCTAAGTCCAAAACCCAACTTGACTTTCATGGCTGTAAAACCATTGGCCTTGTGACGCATCGCTTCTTCCGCAAGTCGCGAAGCTTCACCCTGACCTGATATCCGATAAAAACCAGTTGCATAAGGTTGAATATGTGAACGGTGCCTGCCGCCAAGTAAAACCGAGACTGATTGTTTATGAAATTTGCCTGCGATATCCCACAACGCAATATCAATGGCGCTAATCGCCGACATGACAGAACCCTTACGCCCGTGATCCCGTGTCGTGCTGTACATCCTGTGCCATAGCACGGAGGTATCCAGAGGATTCTCCCCCAGCACAATGGGTTTTAATGAATGCTCGATGGCGGCGGCTGAAATCTCTGGCGTTTCCAAACCTTGCGTGAACGCTTCCCCCCAACCTTCCAGCCCATTGTCGGTTGATACCTTGACAAGGGTCGCAACACGTTGCTTGACCCAACCCTGGGAAAATGCGAACGGTTCATCAAGCGGCGTCTTGAGTATGAAGACTTCAACGTTCGATATTTTCATCGCGCAACGGTTGGATGTGGCATCTGATCAGCCTATGATACCCGCAACTACCCGCGACACACGATCGCCCGATGCCGTCGATTTGCCTGACCACGCTGAACGCCAGTTACATTCACGCCTCATTGGGCTTGCGGTATCTCTATGCCAATATGGGCGAGCTTCAGAGCGACACCCAACTACTCGAATTCACGATCAATGAGCGAGTGGAGGATATTGCTGAAGTCTTGCTCGAAGATGCTCCCACCATCTTAGGGTTTGGTGTGTACATCTGGAACGTTCGAGAAACAACCGAACTGGTAAGACTGATAAAGGTTATCGCTCCGAATATCAAAATCGTGATCGGTGGTCCCGAGGCAAGCTTTGATCAAAGCTCAGCGCTTGCTCAACTTGCTGACCATATCATCAGCGGACAGGCAGACATTGCCTTCGTTGAACTTTGTGTTGATCTCCTCGCCGAGCGCTCTGTGAGCAAAATTATTACACCGCTTCCCGTGGCGCTCGATCAACTGGCTTCACCCTACCCGTACTACACCAATGAAGATCTGCAACAACGCGTTCTTTATGTTGAAGCATCGCGTGGTTGCCCGTTCAAATGCGAATTTTGTCTCTCGTCGCTGGACAAGACTGCAGTTGGGTTTGATACGACTGACTTCCTCGCTGAAATTACTACCTTGATTGACCGAGGTGCACGACATTTCAAATTTGTTGATCGGACGTTCAATTTAAAAACAGATACCAGTCGGCGCATCCTTGAGTGTTTTCTGGACCATATCGAAAAGGGTCTCTTTTTGCATTTCGAACTGATCCCCGATCGATTGCCAGAACCACTCAAGGAGCTTCTTGTCAGGTTTCCAAGTGGCAGCTTGCAGTTTGAGATTGGGATCCAGTCATTTAATCCAGAAGTGCAATCTTTGATCAGCCGCAAGCAGCACCATGAACGGACACGTGAAAATTTGCTGTGGCTACGCGAATACACCACTGCCCACATCCACGCTGATTTGATTTTCGGTCTCCCGGGTGAATCTCTGGCAAGTTTCGGGCGTGGCTTTGACGAACTGCATGCACTCGGCCCACAGGAAATACAGGTGGGTATTCTGAAGCGCTTACCAGGTACTCCCATTGAGAGGCACAGCAGTGAATTTGCTATGCGTTACCAGTCCACCGCACCTTATCGGGTTCTGGCAACACGCGATGTGGACTTCGCGACCGTGCAGCGCATGGTCCGGTTTGCGCGGTATTGGGATCTTGTGGGTAACTCAGGGCGATTTCCCCATTCGCTGCCGATCCTGCTGGGTGACTCTCCCTTTGAGCGCTTTTTAACGGTCAGCGATTATTTGCACGCCACCGGACGGCAAACTCACGGAATTTCACTGAAACGATTGTTCAATTTACTGGCTGATGCCATGGTGAAAACACTTGGTCTGGCCCAGCAGGAGGTAGCGGCGGTTATTCAGCAGGACCAACAACATAACAACGCCAAGCGAAAATCGAAATCTGGGCAAGACTCAGATTCACAGGTCGCAATCAAGCACGATAATTCCAACACCAGTGCTTCGACAAATAAAACCGGCGCGAAACCGGTTGCCGCTGGCAGTTCCGAGTCACGCGCCGGCGCCAGTCGTCAGCAAAGGCACGCGCTGTCAACACCTATTGACGCCTGAAGTTTCTTCGCGCCCACCAATTATTTCCATACCGTAGCCTGATTTGTGCGCCTGTAATTTGACGAGAATGTGCACATTGACTACCTTTAGCGCGTCCTCCAAAACATGGCCATTTAAAAACCCTAATGACGACGTCAACATCGGCTGGAAAGTTCCAGGCAGTCACAGAACAAACCACGCCATTTCTCGCAACGTCAAGGCTCAGGACACGCGCAAAACATCAGAATTCAGCAGTTGGCATGGGCATGACCCTGCTGGTTTTCATTACGCTCTTGTTTTCCTTTCAGCCCCTGCCGGCCAATGCTCAAGAGTCTTGTCAGGTCAGTGAAACGAGATTGCGTGACGCGATCAACAGCTACTCGCAAAGCTGCTCTCTGCCACGTGTTGATTGCGACCCGATAAATGGTCAATGGGTGTGCGCCAGCTTTGAAATGGTCAACGGTCAACCGGTCATCGAGGCAACGCCAGTTGTTGAGGCAACGCCAGTTATCACGACAACGCCAGCCGTCGTGGCAGCGCCTGAGCAATGCGAATACTCAGCAACGACCCTAAACGCTGCCCGCATCGGCTACCAAAATAGCTGCAGCCTTCCACGGGTCGATTGCGATCCCATCAACGGTCGCTGGACTTGTGCGTCATATCAGCTGGGTTCTGGCAGTCCAGGACAAAGCGTATCAACCACTAATAGCAATACCGCATCATCCAATGCTGAATCAGTGACGTCGTCCACGCCCGACACCACCTCGAACAGCACTTCAACGAGTACCTCAACGGCTAACACCAATACTGGCATCGTCTACGGTGGCGATTTCGGGCCCCCACAACGGGCTTGGCTCGACAGCTACTCCGCTAACGGTACCTGCTACATCTCCTCAGGGTTTGACCATGGTATCGGCGACGTCCAGGTCAACACACCCGCGGGCACAAGAACGGTGCGAGAAGTAGCAGCGGCAATAGGCGCTGGCCCTGGCATCGGAGACAACCCGATTTATAACGATGTGCAGTGCGGCAATGGGCCTGCCAACAATGCGGGTGATGAAGACATCAATCAGTGCCCTGGTAGAGTCGATTCAGGTACGCCTGGCTGTTCGATGCGCGGACCACTTTGGGATCTTTCGGTTTTCTCGCCGAGTCCTGAGCCTGTGGTCGTGACACCTGAACCGACACCAGAACCAGTCACCACAACTTCGGCGTCCCCAATACCTGGACCTAGCAATGCCAAGAGTGCTCTGCCGGGTGATAGTCGCTACGTTGCTGGTGACCTGATCTCTATGCACTACGACAATGGCGGCGACCGCGATGATGGCCATGCCACTGTTGCAGGCAAGATGGTCGTGAGCTACTACGGATTACGAAACGCCTTGCACATCGTTAATGGCGCTTATGATGAGAGCGCCCCTCAAAACTATAACCCCGACTCTGAAATTGTCATGAACGTGACCTGGGGCTCTGAAGGGCAAAACAGCACTTGGTGGAATGCCGATGCGCAACCTGCGAACGTTCGCAACCAGACTGCTGCGCGATGGCGAGAAACCCTTGAAGCGGGTCAAAAAGTATGGATAGCAGAAGGTGGCCCATCAGATTTCACCGCTGACGTCCTTAGACAAATTGAGACCAGCAGCAACCTTAATCTGAAGGACGTACATATCGTTCAGCACAGTCATGGTTGGAATGAAGAACACACAAACCCTGCGAACGTTACCTATATTGAACGCGTAGCAACCTACCATCGAATCGGCAACGGTAACCTGGGTGGTAACGATACGCCCGATCTTAACCAGGCAAATGATGCTGTCGCAAGACGGTTTCTTGCTGATCCGGAATTTGGTGTTGAATGGCAGGCAGCGTTTAACTATTTGCCTGTGTTCAATTGTGATAGATCGTCTCCACACTGCAAGTTCGACGGCTCTGATGCAGTTGAACTGATGTGGATTGTGGGTGTGCAGTCAGACGAGATCAGTGGTTGGTCTGACTTTGCTGCGCGATACGCGAATTAAGAAAATCAAAGAGCGTGGGTGTCAGTCAGCGTTTGCGAAAACGTTTGACTGACGCACCACCTCGTCTAT
>CAZQOI010000116.1:0-7216 GCA_964594905.1 uncultured Granulosicoccaceae bacterium | reverse complement strand
TGAGCGCGACGCTGGCTATCTTTTGGTTGAAGATTGCATTGCGTCCTTCCTTGCTCTTGCAACTTCTTCAGGAGCGGAGTTGATCACTGATACGGTTGTTTCAGATTGGTCTGCGTCACTAGATGGTGTGGAAATAAAAACGTCAAAGGGTACTATACAAGCCGGTGCGCTTGTTCTTGCGGGAGGGCCGTGGGCCTCTCAGTTGCTTGGCAAAACACAAGGGGTAAGTTTGGAGCTAAGAAAGAAGCATATGTATTGGTACTCCAATGATGATCAACAGTATTTTTCATCCTCTGGGTTTCCAGTCTTTGCGTTTGAACTACCCGCTAAAGACAACTATCGGATCTACTATGGTTTTCCTCAGATTAATTCGGATGGTGTTAAGTTTGCCGAGCATTCTGGTGGGCTTTTAGTCGATAGCCCAGACAGTATTAAAGACAAACACGATCCAGATGCACATAAAACTGATCTGTTTGCACGTACCTATTTGCCGCATATCTCGGGCAGTGTGTCCAGACATGAAACTTGTTTGTACACGCTTTCTCCCGACGAGAATTTTTATTTAGATGTTCACCCGCAGTTTGATAACGTGGCCTTTGCCGCTGGGCTTTCGGGTCATGGTTTTAAATTTGCCCCGGTATTGGGAGAGGTGTTAGCGGACCTTGTTACCAAGAGCAGTTCCCCTTACGATATTGATTTTTTAAGGGCGAGAGAAGGTCGCTTTAATTGACAGCTAGTCCTCAAACGCCCTCCAACCGCGAAATCTTCACTATGGCATGGCCCATGGCCATGCGTGCTGTGATGATTTTTTCGATAGTGATTATTGATTTGTATCTGGTCTCTTCTCTCGGTGAGGAAGCAGTCGCGTCAATTGGCATAGCTGGTGTGATATCTGGTCTGGCTTTGGGCATTACCTTGGCCTTTTCAAATGCTATGCAGATCAAATCAGCACAGGCCTATGGCAGTGAAGATCCGCTTGAATTGAAAACGGCGTTTTTTGCAGGCCTTGCAATCAACATTTCTTTGGTAGTGACAGGGATTGTGCTGATAATGCTGTTCGGTCATTCTCTACTTGCGATGATGGCCCACTCACCTCAAATCGCTGAAAATGCGTCAGCTTACTTAAACGTATTCCTGCTGGTTCTGTTTGCCGAAGCCGTGAGCGGTGCTCTAACCAGTCATTTCAATGGCTGTGGGCGAACCAAGCTGTCTTTTTACAGCTTTTTGATTTCAGCACCGGTCAATATTTGTACCAGTATTCTTTTGATATTTGGTTTGTACGGTTTTCCTGAAATGGGCATCGTTGGCGCTGCTTGGGGCTCCTTTTTAGGCTCATTATTAAGGCTTGTTTTCCTTTCTGTGATGTTTTATCGCGCGCATGGGCTTTTCTACGACGTGTCTGGTTGGTTGCATGGGAGTCTGCTTACGGCATCGCGTAAGCAGTTTGGGTTCTCATGGCCGATAGCGGCCACGTTTGTCAGCATGACATTTGCCAATCAAGCCTGCATGGCGATCTATGCGAATCTCAATGTTTATCAGTTCGCGGCAATGACTCTTATCATGCCCTGGATTCGTATAGCGGGGCAATTGAGTTACACATGGACGCAAGCGACCGGAATAATAGTTGCCCAATTGCTTGGAAAATCGCTATCACCGGGCGCGCTTGATGAATTTCTTAGCCGTGCATGGCGAAGCGCCTTTGTTGCGGCCGTGATTGTAGCCACCGCCTATGCGTTGATTATTCTCGCCACTCGCTGGATTTACTCAGAGTTAGCTGAAGAAACCCGTTACGCCTTATTCAGTTTCCTGCCAATCCTGCTGCTACTGCCGTTTCCACGCGTATCGAATGCGATCTGCGGTAATGTGCTGCGCGCGGCAGGTGATACAAAGTCTTCCATGAATATTCATTTGTCGGCAAATTGGCTATTCATGGTGCCGATGACGGCAGTCTTTGTTCTGGTTCTTGAACTGTCTGTTGCCTGGGTTTTTGCGCTATTTCTATTGGAAGAACTAGTCAAATTTCCGTTTTTCCATCGACGCATTTGGCGAAAAGAATGGCACGTGTTAAAAACTAGTTAGTGCTCATACTAATTTTGAGCGGCCTGAATAATTAGGCGAGGGCGGGCAAGTCAACCGGCTTATGTTGATGAACAATCGATTGGATTTCACTTCTGCATGATCCGCAATTGGTGCCAGCTTGCAGGCATTGGCCAACACTCTGAACATCATTGCAACCTTTGCTCACAACCGCCTCTTTTATTTCGTTGGCACCGACTGAAAAACAGCTGCAGACGATAGCGCCCTTATCCAATTGCATGGAACAGGGACGGCCTGCAAGCAGTTGCCATCGTGTTGATCTTTCATTTGAAGCACTAGAGACGGCTTCCTGAACCCAGGAACGAGAGGCTTCGACAGGTTTTGTATCAACAAACACGACGCTGATCAGTGCCAATTCGCTAAAGACAGCTGAGGATTGACGGGTATCGGTTGAGCTTTTAAAGCTCAAGGATTCAAATGTCGAAACCTCGGTTTCCTTTGTCTGCGGTTGTAGTAGTTCCACTGTAGCCGTAGTCGAAAGACTACTGGCGGCCTCTATTTGCCAGCCATGGTCAACAGGTGCAATCGCCCAGTAGCTGAGTTTGTCCAATACACCCTTGTCAGGCTTTGTCTGCATGATCCCGTATACATAACTTATCGCGTCAAAGCGTTTGATCGATACTGCCTGATACTTGGACGCGGGTTGTTTCGAGTATGGGTCTACAACCGCGGTGAACAGCGAATCCACTCTAGCCTGTGAGGCGAACTGATCGGACCAATGCAGTGGGATAAACACCTGACCTGTCCTTTGACGATCACTCAGCAGCGCACGCACCACAACAGTCGATTCACAAGAGCTGACACAAACTAAATCAGCATCAGCTATTCCATGCTTGATGGCATCTTGAGGGTGAATGGTGATGTACGGTTCAGCCAGATGCTTGCTTAATCGGACGCTATAGCCGGTGCGAGTCATCGTGTGCCATTGATCTCGATTGCGGCCTGTGTTCAGGACAAGCGGGTATTCTTCATTAGTGCGTGAACAAAGCGCCGGATCGACAGAGATTGGTAACATCTTCGCGCGGTTATCAGGCGTGAAAAATTTACCGTTGGCGAAGAAACGTATTGGAGATGTTGGCGCGTTGCCATTTATCCATGGCCAATAGAAAGGTTTAAGATTGTCATAGTCTGCGTTACTTAAGCCCGCACAAGCACTGATATCAAAATCACGTGTTCCAGCGTTGTCTGTGCCCGATAGTGCTGCGTGCTCACGAAAAATATCGGCTGGTGTTTCGTAGTTGAAAGCGTCAGTGAAACCCATTTTCCGAGCGACCATACTGAGTGCCCACCAATCGGGTTTGGCCTCTCCCGCCAGCAGCTTGATGTGACGTTGGCGACTGATACATCGCTCGGAGTTTGTAACAGTGCCGTCTTTTTCACCCCAGGCCTGTGCTGGCAGAAGCACATCGGCGTGCATCATCGTGTCGGTTGCAGCCGCCACATCAGATACGATAACAAGCGGACAGTTATCCAGTGCCGCTTTGATTGAATCTGCCACTGGAAGACTGTCCACAGGATTGGTGCCCATGATCCAGATTGCTTTTATGCTGCCATCAGCAACGGCTGAAAAAAGATCTACGGCACAAGGACCTGGCGCATCGGCAATATGTGGTGATTGCCAGAACGACTGAACGATATTTCGGTGCTCCGCATTGAGCAATTCCATATGACCGGCGAGCATTGTCGCGAGTCCACCGACCTCTCGCCCACCCATGGCATTCGGTTGCCCAGTGATAGAAAATGGTCCCATGCCTAGCTTGCCAATACGTCCACTGGCCAAATGGCAGTTGATTATTGCATTAACCTTGTCGGTTCCAGCAGCGGACTGATTGACTCCCTGACTGTAGACAGAAACAGTTTTCTCTGTGTTGCTAAAACGCTCAAAAAACTGTGTTATCAGAGATGAATCAACGCCACAAATATCAGCAACGTTCTCAACTGACCAGGGTTGTGCCGATACAAGTGCGGCTTCGAGACCAGTGACATGTTCGATGACATGCTCGTAGTCGAGGCTTTCGTTTTCAGACAGGTGGAGTAACAAACCGTTGAACAAGGCTGCATCGGAATCGGGTTGTATAGGCAGGTGCAGATCCGCTGCATCGGCTGTCATGGTTCGGCGTGGATCTATGACAACGAGATACAGGTCTGGCCGACGTTCTTTTTCGGCAAGAATTCTTTGAAACAGAACAGGGTGACACCAGGCGAGGTTTGATCCGACGAGGACGATCAAGTCTGCGGCTTCCAGATCCTCATAACAACCTGGCACTGTGTCGCTACCAAATGCCCGCTTATGGCCAACGACACTAGAGGCCATGCACAGTCGAGAATTAGTATCGATATTGGCGTTGCCCAGCCAGCCTTTAACAAACTTGTTAACGACGTAGTAATCCTCGGTCAATAACTGACCACTGACATAGAAAGCAACTGAATCACGGCCATGTTCGCTTATCGTATTGCTTAACCGCTCAGCGATGTGATCGGTCGCTTGATCCCAGTCCACTCGCTTGCCGTTGATTGCTGGATGCAGCAATCTGTCCTTGTCGGTCAGAGTCTCTGCGAGTGCAGAACCTTTTGAGCATAAACGCCCAAAATTAGCTGGGTGTGATGCATCTCCCTCTACCGATACATTGAGCTCGTCGTCGATTGTGATGTCAACGCCACAACCCACTCCGCAATATGGACAGGTACTCTTCACTCGGAATCGTCTTCGATACCCAGCAAAACACGGTGTTGATCCAGACGTACTGAAAAACGTTTGGTCTGACCGCTGTCTGCCCCCTGTGCCGATCCATCTCGAAGGGAAATAACCCAATTGTGCAAAGGGCAGGTAACGCAGTCACCGTGAACAATCCCTTCGCTGAGTGGCCCGCCTTGATGCGGGCACTTATCCGATATTGCGAATACTTCGTCTTCTTGTGTTCTAAAGACAGCGACCTTTTCCCCACGAATTTTCAGGGTACGTGCACCGCGAATGGGAATGTCAGACAAGCTGCCGATCTCGTGCCATACGATTTCGCTTACTGTGCTCATACGACTGCCTGAATCAACATAGGTTTAAGTGGCGTGAACTCATGAGTATCGACACCATTGACTCGCTCGGCCCAAGGATCGACCTGGGCGATGCTTTGTGATTCCTTGAAGCGATCATGGTAGAGCTTGCGTTTATCCGGGCTGTCCATGATTTGCTGACGAATCTCATCAACACCAACTCGGTTGGCCCACTTATGAATACGTTCGAGGTAGTGACCTTGCTCTCTGTACATTTGTAACAAAGCGGCTACGTGATCAATCACTTCATTCTCGGTTTTGATATGCCCGAGCATAATGGTGCCTTTGATTTCAAGACCAGCAGCGCCTGCAAAATGCAATTCGAATCCTGACTCGACGCAGATAATACCAATGTCCTTACAGGTCGCCTCAGCGCAATTACGCGGACAACCGGATACGCCAAGTTTTACTTTAGCGGGTGTCCATGAACCCCAAAGGTACTTTTCCAGTTGAACGCCGAGTTCAGTTGAGTCTTGTGTGCCGAAGCGGCACCACTGCTTACCGACACAGGTCTTTACGGTTCTGAGTCCTTTGGCGTAGGCGTGCCCTGAGACGAATCCAGCCTTACCAAGGTCGGCCCAGACGGCAGGTAAATCAGATTTTTCGATACCGAGTAAATCGATACGCTGACCACCAGTTACCTTGACAGCTGGAATTTCAAACTTATCGACTACATCCGCGATGACGCGTAGTTCAGTGGAGGAGGTCATACCACCCCACATTCTGGGCACCACCGAATAGGTGCCATCTTTTTGAATATTGGCGTGTGCTCGCTCATTGATAAAGCGGGACTGATAATCATCCTTGTAGAGATGTGGCCATTCACAGACAAGATAGTAATTAAGCGCTGGTCGGCATTTGGCGCATCCACAAGAACTTCTCCATCCCAATGCCTGCAGAACGGCGTTTATGCTTTTGAGCTTCTCAACTCTAATCCGGGTTCTGACTTCATCGTGCCCCATATCTGTACAGCCACACATGGGTGTAACCGCTAGCGGGTTGTAAGCATCCCCAAGACTCAACTGCATCAGACGCTCGACTGTTGTCGTGCAAGTACCGCAAGAAGACGACGCTTTGGTGTGAGCTCTAACCTCATCCAAGGTAGTCAGCTTCAATGAAGCGATGGTGTCTGTAATAGTGCCTTTGCATATGCCGTTGCAACCACAGATCTCTGCCTCATCGGGTAAGGCTGCAACGGCCTCCATGGGGTCCAGTGGTGTACCTCCTTGGTAGGCTTGACCAAAAATGATTGAATCACGCATCTCGCTGATATCAATCTTGCGCTTGAGCATGTCAAAGAACCAGGCACCGTCATCGGTGTCGCCGTACAGCACAATGCCTTTGATATAAGGCCCTTCCAGGATGAGCCGCTTGTATACACCGGCTGATGCATCCCGCAGTACGATTTCATCCGATCCCAAGTCGGAGCCTGACGAACTATCTGACGCGATTTGCATTTGTTCAAAGTCACCTGCGGAGTAAAGATTAACGCCGTTGACTTTTAATTTGGTTGCAGTGACGCTACCTGTAAAGGCAGATTGTTGATCAAGCAGCACCTTGGCGAGAACTTCAGCCATCTCATAGAGCGGTGCAACCAGTCCGTAGCAATGATCACGATGTTCAACGCATTCACCTAATGCAAAAATATTTGGTACTGATGTGCGCATTGCGTCATCGACCACAATGCCTCGGTTTACCGCGAGGCCTGCTTCAAGTGCGAGTTGTGTGGCAGGTCGAATACCCACAGCCATGACCAGTAGCTCGCAGCTGATTTGTGTGCCATCCGCAAACTTGACCCCTGTAACTTCGGTATCACCGAGTATTTCAGTGGTGTTGGTTGATGTGTAAACGTCGATGCCACGACTTTCGAATTCCTGCTGCAAAAGAAAACTTGCGCTACTGTCGAGTTGTTTTTCCATCAGGTGATCAGCCAGATGCACAACGCTGACGTCCATCCCTTGGCTTTTCAATCCTGCAGCTGCCTCCAGTCCGAGAAGTCCACCGCCAATGACAACAGCTTTGCCACCGTTGCGTGAAACTTCAAGCATCTTTTCGACATCATCGAGATCGC
>CAZQOI010000115.1:2416-7244 GCA_964594905.1 uncultured Granulosicoccaceae bacterium | reverse complement strand
TGTTCCGCAGCCACAACCGCCGTTTCGACATCCGAAACCCGACCAACAGAATAAGAATCAGCTGGTCCCATCGCAGGTTCGGATTCGAATTGACTATCGCCTGGCACGGCAGTTCCGGCAATAACGTGATTACCATGTGGTTCGTAACTCATCTTGATTACCTTGATAGATTTATTAAAAAATTAATGACTGCTCGCTCCGGCGTTTAGCTGGAATTCGCGGCTGATCCATACCAGCCATTTGAATTTGATAGCCCTTCTGCCATATCACAGCACATCATAAAAGCATTGCGCGAGGGGTCCAGATTTGCTTGATTATGTCCAACGATATCGAAGGCCGTGCCATGCGCAGGAGTGGTAACTGGAACAGGCAAACCTGCCAGCATTGAAACGCCTTGATCGAAGCCGAGTAATTTAATGGCGATTTGCCCCTGATCGTGATACATGGTCACCACGACATCGTACTCTCCGTCACGAACTTTTAGCCACAGTGTGTCAGCCGGAAAGGGACCAGATACATTCACTTGCCGCTCTTGCATACGCTTGACGGCCGGTTGAATAATATCGATTTCCTCGGTCCCCATAATCCCATTATCTCCTGCGTGCGGATTGTACGCTGCAACTACTATTCGAGGACGCTTATACCCCGCCATTTTCAATGTGCTATCGGCGAGTTCTATTGACTGACAGATACGATCTTCACTCAACATACCGGCTACGTCTTTCATCGCTACGTGTGATGTCACTCGACCGTTCCACATGCCATGAGCAATATTGAACTCGCTGGCAGCTGTGTCGATGCCAAAGAAATCTCTGGCGAAACCGATTTCATCCATAAACGGATTACCACCTTTATGCATGCTCTCTTTATTAAACGGCATAAAACACACGCCATCGATCAGACCGGACTTTGACAGCCCAAATGCAAGCGAAAGTCCATCTAAAGACGACTTTCCACCAGCGGCACTGACCTCTGCCAAGGGCACTTTTTCAATACCCTCTATGTCGAGATCAATATGTTGAAGCGATAAGCCCACTTGTGATTGGTCAAATTCTGCCACATGCACTCTTTCAATGGTCTCACCAACAATTGATTCACCCCGTTCAATAACACTCGGCGCGCCAATGATCGCAATGTCTGCCCGGTCTCGGACATCACTATCCAAAAGTAACTTCACCATAAGCTCAGAGCCGATACCGGCAGGATCACCTTGCACCAGTCCGATAAGAGGTTTACGGGGCATCGTTGGTCTCCGTTACAGTGTTTTGTTGTTTGGCAAATGCGCTTTCGATGTTCAGATAACCTGCGTGCAAGTGATCCTTCAATGCTTGCGCACAGGCCTCAGCGTCTCTGCTTTTTAGCGTCTGGACGATTTTCTCATGTTGAGCAAGCGTGCCTGGCCGATTAACTCTTTGTCGGGAAGAAATAAATCGTGCACGCCAAAGCCGTGAATTGTAGTGCTGATGGGTATGAATAAGCGGCTCGTTTTCTGATGCCGCAACAATCAAGGAATGAAAGGTCATATCCAGTTGAAAAAACTCTAATGGATCCAAGGTATCGGAAGTAGCGCGCATCGTAGCTTCAATGTCAGCAATTTTATCGATGGCAATATCATCCGCATGTCGGCAAGCCAGTTCCCCAGCCAATGCCTCAAGCACACCTTGCACCTCGAGTAAACTACCCAGCTCTGCGATTGATGGATCAGCCACTTTCGGTGGACGATTAGGTTCTATATCGACAAGACCTTCGGTAGCCAGAATACGCAAGGACTCACGCAATGGAGTTCGACTGACTCCTAGAGCCTCCGCAGTTTCACGCTCCGGAATATTATCGCCCGGAGCTAATTTTTCAAGCAACACCAAATCTCGCAATTCATCGGCAACACGTTCGGCCAAACTTTTGCGTTCCAGCCGTTGTACGTTTGTCTTCCCGGAAGCACCGCGAGACGACGAGGCGGTCGTCATATTATTAGACCCATTTTAGTGGCCCCATCGCAAGACTATCGGATCGATAGATCGAGCGATTTCAAGTATGCTTTTGCGACTACGCGTCGGTAAGCTTTCCAGAGGATGCCTGACATAGTCGCTTTTAATGACACCACCTTCCATCATCAGTGTTTTACAGGCTCTCAAACCGCACTGTCGATTCTCAAAATTAATGAAGGGCAAAATTCGATTATATTGCTGCTGTGCAGACTCTCGGTCTCCATCTTGATAAGCGCTTAAAACGCCTTTGATTAAATCCGGAATGGATGCGCTCGGCATGGTACCCGTTGCTCCAGCGTCAAGATCTGCAAGTAGCGTTATTGATTCCTCGCCATCAAACGGACCGTCAATCGATGCACCTGCCGCTTCAATAACAGCCGCGAGCTTATCTGCAGTCTGAGGAGTTTCAATTTTCAGATAGCTTACCCCCGGGATTTCCTTAGCCATACGTGCCATTGACGCCACCGACAGCTTAACGCCGGATAAAGGTGCATCCTGAATCATGATTGGCAATCCCACGTCTGCCGCTCGCGCAAATTGATCATAAGTATGTTGTTCCGAGCCTCGTAATAAGGCTCCGTGATAAGGCGGCATCAACATGATCATCGAGGCACCAAGCTGCTTTGCTCGGTCTATTCTTTTAACTACTATCGACGTTGAGTAATGCGAACAGGTGGCGATGACGGGTACCCTGCCCGCAATATGCTCAAGACTCAGATGTAAGATTGAATCGCGTTCATCATCAGACAGTAGAAACTGCTCAGAATAGTTGGCGAGAAGGCAAATACCATCCACCCCCTGATCGATCATGCAATCCAATACACGTCGAGCGCCGTCCAAATCCAGAGTTTCATCTTCATTGAATGGAACAGGTGCGATCGGGTACACACCGGTATAAATTTTCTTACTCATTGCACGACTCTGAAATTATCAAGGTGAGCAGTTTCGAGCTCTATGCCCAATCCAGGTAAATTGTCATCGAGTTGTAAATAACCGTTTTGGGCTTCTGGATCACCCTTAAATATGTAGTAAAACAGCTCGTTGCCAATTTCCACGTCATAAACAGGAAACCATTCGCTCATCGGGCAATTAAAATTTGCCATGGTCAAATGGTAGTTATGCATTTGTCCAGCATGCGGTATGACCGGTACTTGATACGACTCTGCCAAGGCGTTTATTTTTTGTGCCGCAGTAATCCCACCCACTCGATTGGTATCGTACTGAATGACGCTAACGGCTTTTGCTTCGAGAAGTTGCTTAAACCCAAGCAGAGAAAATTCATGCTCACCACCGGATATTGGAATGGGCCCACTATTTAATTCTGTATAGCCCGCAATATCATCGGCTATAACCGGCTCTTCCAGCCATCGAGGCTCAAACTTCGCGAGCTTGGGAATAATCCGCTTCGCGTAGTCAACATTCCAACCCATATACGCTTCAAGCATCAAATCACACTCGTAACCAACCACTTCGCGAACAGCCTCCACACGTTTAAGGTTTTCAACCACTCCACGGGTTCCATCCTTAGGGCCATATCCGAAGCGACTTTTAAACATGGTGAAGCCATTGTCCAACCACTGTTGCGCTTCCTTTTGCATCGCATCAATAGAATTTGCGTATAACTTGGAGTAGTAACAGGGAATAGCGTCTTTAGTACGACCACCTAGTAATTTGAATACGGGCTTACCCGCGAGCTTGCCTTTGAGATCCCAGATAGCAATATCAACCGCGGAGATTGCTGTCATGCCCACTCCGCGACGACCCCAGGCATGGGTGATGCGATACATTTTTTCCCACAGGTAGGCACTATCAAACGGATCGTGACCCACTACCAACGGTGCTAGATAGCGATCAATGGTTTCTTTAACAAGCGGTGGGCACAATGCAGCGTTACCGATTCCCACAGTGCCATCTTCTGTTTCGACTTCACAGACTAACCACTGATGAAACCGGAACGATCCCATATTGTCTCGCCCTCCACCACCCATCTCTGGTAGTGGATCAGATGCATTGGTGCAAAAGTTGGCCTGAGGCGGAACTGTTGGTCCAGTCCATTCATATAACTTTGCACGAACTTCTTTTATCTTGGTCATGGGTCTCTACTAATATTTTTCGCTGAGCGATAAAAATTGATTAAAAAACAAAATCGATTTCTGTTGTTGTTCTCTCGTCGATGCTACTCATCGCTTTCGAGAAAGACGTTTCCAAATCGTTGAACCGAATAAGGCCAGCGCTGTGAGTACAAGGAAAAACAGAGCCAATGGCCGGGTTGCGATCATCCACCATTGCTCGTCCAGCATAACCATTGACTGTCCGAAACGCTGCTCAAGCATGCCCCCGAGTATCAGACCAATGGCAAGTGGTACTACTGAAAATCCATAGCGACGCATGAAATAACCAAGCACACCAGAACCGAGCGCCACCCAGACATCAAACATGGATTGCTCTAACGCATAAGCACCCACTACAGAAAATACAAACACACATGGCCACAGTATTTGCGTAGGCACCATGGTTATGCGGGCAAACACTTTCGCGCCATAAAGACCAACAAACAGAAAAAGCACGTTCACAAACAGCATTGACCAGAAAATGGCATAGGCAAAACCTGCTTGTTCTGTGAACATCGCAGGACCAGGTCGTAAGCCATGCACCATCAAACCAGCAAGTATGACCGCGGCTGTTGCACTTCCAGGAATACCCAGCGCCAAGGTGGGAACCATCGCGCCACCGGTAGCCGCATTGTTGGCAGCCTCAGATCCCGCAATACCTTCAACAGCACCGTGACCAAATTCTTCGGGTGTTTTAGACCATCGTCGCGCTTCGTTGTAACCAATCATGGA
>CAZQOI010000115.1:0-2316 GCA_964594905.1 uncultured Granulosicoccaceae bacterium | reverse complement strand
AAAACACCCAAGGAACCGGAAATCAGGTTTTTCACTGGCGATCCGTCACCTATCGTTGCCAACATCGACAAGCCAAACAAGGTCAATGCAAAGTATTCAGGTGGAGAGAAATGGTATGCAGCTCGAGCCAGCAGAGGCGCTGCGAGCATCAAACAAAAAACGCTCAACACCCCACCAAACGTTGAAGATATAACAGCAACGCCCAACGCCCTGCCTGCTTCGCCGCGCATGGCAAGTGGATAACCATCAAGGCAAGTGGTCGCACTGGCAGAGGTTCCGGGTGTGTTAATCAGTATGGCGGTAATAGCACCAGCAAAGGTCGCCGAACAATAGATTGCCGTAAGTATGGCAATAGCCGGCACGGGTTCCATGGTTAAGGTAAACGGTAGCAGCAAAGCTGCTCCGGTTGTGGCATTAAGCCCGGGCAGTGCCCCGATGACAACACCACCAAGCGTGGCGATCACCAACAGCATCAGCAAGCTGGGATCGGCAAGTGCCTGCAATCCGAGTAGAAGAGCTTCCACGTCGTTCAACCATACCAAAGATTGGTGAGCAGACCTCGCGGAAAGCGAATCTTGAACACCTGATCAAACAGAAAAAATACCGTTACCGGCACTGCTAAACCAACGATAAGCAGACGAGAAAATTTGCGCTCACCCCAATAAAAACTCAAGCCCACAGCAAACAACGCCAATGCTAAAAACAAATCTATTCGAGTAAGCAATACAAACAAGACCATCAGTAAGAGACTACCAATGGTTTTCGACCCCATGGGTTCAACAATACTCACTGGATCACGCCAAAACATATACAGCGTCAGCAGTATGATCAGCGTTAACACCAATTGCGGGAAATCCGCTGGTTGAATACCGCGTTTCAGTATCGGTGGCATCTTTTCGAATGAAAAGCTGAGCCAAATCGCGCTGACACAAAACGCAATGATGACCAAGCCGACCACCCAAGATTCTATGGTGCGTCTGGAGGACAAAGGATTTATTTACTCGTTTCGAAAGGCAGGATAGACGGGCAACCAGAAAAGGCTGCCCGCTTCGATTCTACGTACGAAAAATACTCAATCAGCTAATTAAATAAAACCCAGTTCTTTAAGTGCGGCTTCCATTTCGTTAACGGTTGTTTCAATCTGCGGACCCCAAACATCAGAACCAACTACTGATGTTGAATCAAGGCCCACTGACGTGAGGAAACCCTGATACACGGTGTGGTTCATTGACTTGACCAATGCCTCTTCTATTTTTTGAGCGACATCTTCTGGTGTGTCTTTATGTACTGCAAACCCTCGTACAGTTGAAAAGCTGACTGGTATGCCAAGTTCCTTGGCTGTTGGTACATCGGCAATTTTCGACATACGCGCATCTGCCAGCACGACAGTTGGGCAGATTTCACCAGCTTCGATTTGCGCGCTAGCTTCAGCCAGATTGAGAACACCGGCATCAACAGCGCCCGCTACCAACTGAGTGGCCAACTCACCACCACCATCAAATGGCAACATTTTAGGCGTCTGCATACCACCCTTTTTTGCAAACATGAAGGCAGACACATCGTCGATATTGCCCAAGTGCGTTACACCATATGTAATTGGTGCTTCTTTTTGCTTGGCTACAAAATCTTCAGCGCTTTCATAGGTGCCACATTTGGTCATGAGTATTTGCGGATCATCGGTACCACGCGCGATTGGCCGAAGATCATCAATGGTCATTCCACCCTTACCCTTAGCCACAACTGCTGCATGACCAACTGTGAATGTCAGTATGGTGTAGCCATCCGCAGGTACCGTCTTGTAGTACTCAAGTGCCGCTGCGCCACCACCGCCTTTCTTGTTGACGATGATCATATCCTGGCCCAATTCGCGTCGAGCACGCAGCATCATCATTCGGGTGGTGACATCGGTGCCCCCGCCATTACCCGCGTGAGTGACTACTTCAATGGCCTTTGATGGAAACTCATCGGCGAATACTGAACTTGCACCCACGGCAATGGCCATTGATGACAAGCAAATCGCCGCTGGTTTCAAGAAACTTGGCTTTCTCATGTGACTTAACTCTCCTCGGTAGTTAGTGCAACAGGGAGCCATATGGAGCCACCGTTTTGATATGCCTGTCAAGGGTATTTGGTATACCGAGCAAATCCATTTGGGTAATGGACTAATAATATCAACGACTTACAGCGATTTATAAATAGATTTGGTACTTACGCGCGATATGCTGGCAATGGTGATCTGTCCTGAAGTTCAATCACTCGCTTGATCATGGTTTCTGTCAATTCATGTCGAAGTGCAGAATGTTCAGATTCATCGTA
>CAZQOI010000114.1:0-7297 GCA_964594905.1 uncultured Granulosicoccaceae bacterium | reverse complement strand
AGCTCGTCTTCTATTTCATTTCGATATTTCCTCTAAGGCACAGTGCATAGTCTTGTGGCCCGTGCGGAACGTTAGAGCCTATTATTCGTACTGTCCAGACACCTTCGCTTGGGTATTCCACTTGCACGACTTCTGAATTGTTTTGGGTATCGGTTTGCAGGTTCTGTCCGCTGCTTCCATTACCAACGACAATCTCGCCCTCGGGCGATACAACCACCAGATTAAGATTGTTGACAAGAAATTCACCTGGATAATCGGTGTAGGCAAGCGTTACCCGAAACGGAATCTCCGATGAGGCAACGGTGATTTCCCAGTCGGCTGATTCGCCAGTGGCAAGTCCTGTTGGTTCATCAACAAAATAGACTTCGACACCGGATGGGGTTGCGACAATTCCATCAACGTTGATCAATCCATAGCCTTGGTCATTGTCCATCAGTGGATGTTGAGCGGTAGGGTTTGGCAAGCGTACAGCACTTGTTATCAACGCGGCTTTTAATAAAGCAGCGCTGGGATTGGGCATCTCTATCCAATCACGTAAAAACTGTCGTATCAATGCGACAGCCCCGCTGGTGATGGGTGTCGCCATACTGGTTCCACCCATAAAGAAGTACTTTCCAGACGGTGGGTAAGAACCCCAGCCCCTATTGTTCGAAGCGATTTTGGTTGATCGTGTTGATAATATAAAGGTGCCGGGTGCAACCACATCGGGTTTGATACGACCATCAGTTGTTGGTCCTCGACTGCTGAAAGCAGACACTTGTTCTGGCTCTGTTGCCATTCGGTCGAAGAACAATGGTGGCACGGGGTAGTCTCGCGGCCACCAGTTGCCATAGGTTGCTGTGTTAAATTCTTCACGTAGACTCTCAGACGCACCCACACTGATGCAATTTTTTGCAGTGGCGGGCGAGGTTACGCTAAGCAAGTTGACACGACCATTGCCATCTTTGTCTGTGCCATCGTTGCCAACAGCAACCAGTACGCAGAAATCCTTGTGCTTCCAGACAAAATCATCGAGCTGCAAACACGTTGAGTCGTAAGCGCCTGGATCACCGCCACCCCAAGAGTTGGAATGAATACGTGCACCTTTTTTATACGCTGAGTTAAACATGCCGGTGACATCATCAGGCAGGCCTGCCAGCATATAACGACCAAAGTTTTTTTCGTCGTCTGGATTGATCCAATCGATTTTTTGTTCCACCGCCTGAAAAAACAACTTTGCTTCTGGGGCAAGCCCTTTGATCGTTTTTGAATCTATATGTGGTTGTGCGCTTTCACTGCCGGATCCGAGTACTGAGCCTGCAACATGAGTTCCGTGTCCTGTATCAACATCAGAACCGCCATCATCAGCACCTGGATTAGTGACCCAGGTGTCATAGGATGGCGCTATAGGGTAGCTTTCGATGCCGATTACCCGGCCGCGAAAATCTGGGTGTATGTCGTTGATATCTCCACTGTCGAGCCCGGTATCGCATACCGCTACGATTTCGCCACGTCCAGTCAGATTATTTTTGGGGGCATAGACTTGGCGCGCATTGATTATTGCAGCAGCTACATCGTTCGATGTACGTTTAATGATCTTGCAACGAATACTGCGAACACCATGTACTGCTGACACCGCGTCAAGTATTGCATTAGCTTTCTTGCCAGAGCCTTCGATCTGAATTGTCAATTGAGCACTCTTGGCATCCTGACTGATAATTTTTGCACCACATTTTTTGACTTTCGACACACCTGCCTTTAAATCCTTCGGATCGAAGAATTGCACGATATAGACATCTGTAAAAACATGTGTACGTGGTAGTTGCTGGGCCGAATCGACAATACGTAATCGATCATGATGGCTAAGATGACCAACCCACCTTACGTAAGGTAGTTTGGTAAGTAAGGCGAGAGTTTTCTCATCGCTTCGCACCACATAAGAGTAGTTCTGGAATGGTTCTCGCGGTTGTGCGCCTTTTCGTTTAAGGGCCGACAACCATTTTGATTTGACTGGACCAATAAACTGAACGAGGTAGTGGTGTTTGCCGGAAGACAAGGCCTTCTGACCGCGGTAAGCAGGGTGAGATACGGTTGCACCTTCTTCGTTGATGCGTGGACGGCTGGTATCGATTTCGCGACCGTCAATAGTGATCTTGTAGTGACCGGTGATGTCCTCGATTGGAAATTCGCCGGCTATTTCCTTGAAGGTTCTTGATGTGCTTTGTGCGAGTACAAAACTATCGTAGGCTTCGAGAACCGTAACCTCATATTCGTCAAGTGCCGCCGGATCGTCGACAAATACCTTAATGATTTTGTCCATTTCTATACAGCTCCCTATCGCGAATGTTTCAGCCTACTACGTCTCCGATAATAGCAATGTCTTGAGTTTTGCGAGAAAGCCTGGGCGTGGGGCAGCTACAGGAGGTTCTAGTTCCTCGGGACTGGGTAAATCGCCGAATATACCTACGGTCGTATAAACCTTAACCTTTACTTCGTCGCTATTGTCAGTGGCTGGAGACGGCGCATTGCGCACTGCGCTCAGGGTACTGTGATCCTGGGGCCTGATCTGAGGGTGCTCTGTAGTCGAGGAGTTCCGTGACATTTTTTGCCGCTTACGTCGAGTGAATGTCGAAAGCCTTGGATTTCCTTAGCTCTACCAAACTTAGCTTCGCCGAGCCTGAAGAATGGATGATTGGAGGTGGGAAGTGCAGTGAGAAATCGCACAATGGACGACTAATATAAAAATAAGGTGTTCCAATTCAGAGCTAAATCTCATATATTTCAAACTGTCCCGAACGGTATAGAACGTCGAACCGTGGGTTGAGCCTATACGTTTAGATGGAATTTCAGGATACGGCAGAACGCAGATTTTTGACCATTCTTCATTGTGATCTGGTGGATTCAACCCGCTTGGTTGATAGCCTTGATCCTGAAGAATTTCTTGCGTTGATGGAACGTTTCCTGACCAAGGCGCAACAGATAGTCACTCACTACCAAGGAGTAATCGCTGGTTATACCGGCGATGGATTCGAAGCCTATTTTGGTTATCCGGTGGTGACAGAACTGCCAGCTGCTGATGCGATCAACGCCGCTCGGGATATCAGCGAATCGCTTAAAAAATTCAACCAGGAAGCTAAGCACAGACTCGAGTGCCGAACTGGCGTTGCCAGTGGTCATGTCGTTATTGGTACTGCGAAAAATCTCGAACTTGGCCGTCCTCTATTCGCTTTTGGTGCAACACCGCATCTCGCTGAACGCCTTCAATCGATAGCTGATATCGGTAAGGTCGCCGTGGACTCTGATACCCAACGTCTTGCATCGCAGTACTTCACCTTTGCGTACACCGGTGATAGACAGCTGAAAGGGTTTGAAACAGAAGTCAGCACCTACGAGGTGATTGCACCGGTCAATGTGGTATCCAGATTCAATTACGATTCGGTTGCACAGACGCCGATCATCGGTCGTCAGTATGTGCTTGATGTTCTTGAGGAACGTTGGAATGCAGCACTCGATGGTGATGGGCAACTGGTGTTTCTTTACGGTGATGCAGGAATGGGCAAATCCCGTTCTATTTATGAATTTGAAAAATCACTAAAGGATCAGTCCTTTGTGACCTACCGCTTTCAGTGCTCCAGCCAGCATATGTCGACGCCCTTGCATCCATGGTTGAATCACCTTATGGATCTTGTGCAGTTTCAACCTGATGACACATCAGAAATAAAGCGACTTAAGTTGCAAAAAATACTCGATGAAGAGTTGAATTTATCGGGTGAGCTTCAGGATTTCTGCATAACCTTACTAGGTGTCACTGAAGATTATGATGAGATGCCAATAGTAGCGGCACCCAGCAATATGCTGTCGAATTTGCAAAGTGCGCTTATCGATCATGTCGTCAAGAAAGCTGACGAGGTGCCAGTTCTTGTTATTGTGGAGGATGAGCAATGGATTGATGCAACATCCGAACTTGGGCTCGTGGAACTGGTTGATCGTTCTCTGAATGTTCCTGTGTTGGTTTGCGTAACAGGTCGACCCGGTTCCCAGTCCATAACGAAATACCCGCATGTGACAACTCTATCGTTAACGCGGTTAAGCAGGCGCGATGTACGAATTATGGTGTCTGCAATTGCTGTTTCGCTTAACCGAGAGGCCAGCCCAGATCTGGTCGAACAAATAGTTGATAAATGTGATGGTAATCCACTGTATATAGAAGAAATTACCAGCATGACGCTTGAGCAACAATTGCCCGATAGACGTGCGGCGGGAAATGTTAGCCTCGCTAAAAATGTTCAAATTCCAGTGACTCTTCAGGCTTCTTTACTGGCACGAGTTGACAGAATAAGCACGGGTAAGGAAATCGCACAGTTAGCGTCTGTTATAGCGCGTGGTTTTGACGAAGCCCTGATGCGAGATACAGAACTTTTCGAAAAGCAGGAAATTCGAACTGGTCTGGAAGAATTGGTTCGCTCCAATATACTGACTTTAAAAGAGCGCGATGGCACGCGGTTTTATGATTTTCGTCATGCACTCATTCGAGATGCGATTTACGAAAGCTTGCTTAATGACAGAAGAAAACGATTCCACTCATTGATCGCAGATTGTTATACCGCGCAGCGAGAACACAACGCCTCTTTACGGCCAGAACTGATTGCCCAGCATTATGATCTTGCCGACGACTGGCGTAAAGCGTTTAGTCTGTGGGTGACAGCTGGAGAGAGAACACTCCGATCAGGTGCAACCCATGAGACGGTTAGTCAACTTAAAGCTGCTTTGAAGTATGAGGCATTAGCTGATGAAGATATTGCCATGCGCCCTGAGCTACTTCGAATGCACATGGCCTACGGAATTGCGCTTAACGCTCTTGGTGGTGCTGGCGCGGATCCCTATCGGCATTTTCATCGTTCAACAGAGCTTGCGACATTGATGAACGATGAGCCCCAAGCTGCAATCGCTCTAGATTGGCAAATAGGTGTTGATTTTAATTCGGGTAACCTTCTCCGATCTAAAGAGTCAGCTGAAGCAATTTTCGCGCTTGGCGAGGGTATTCACAACTCCATATCTTTTATAGCGGGCTCTCAGTCATTGGGCATGGTGAACTGTATGCTAGGAAATTTTTCGGTTGCTGAAGAGATTTTTACAAACCTTCTGGAGAAAAAAAGCAGTGTCGTATTGGATGTACATTGCTACCCCAGCATGTCATTAAGTTATCTCGCCTGGGCCCAATATGCACTCGGTAAACCTGATAGCGCCAGAAAATCTGCGATGAGTGCTATTGATAGTGCTCAGTATGAATCATCCCACTCGATAACAACGGCGCTTAGTAATTGTTCTTATGTGTTTCAGAGTATTGGAGATCTTCGTCGAGTCGCTACCTGTACTGATCAACTGATCAAGCACTGCGATAAATATGGAGAGTTCATGTATCGCATTCGAGGCGAGTTCATGCAGTACTGGCTTGATACTCTGGGATCTACGGAACAATCCTTATTGGTGAAAATGCATGAAAATCTCTCTATGTTGGTTGATGCGAAGGAAGAGATAGAAATGACCTATCTATATGGCTTGATGGCGGATGCTGAGTTAAGATTTGGAAATGCTAAGGACGCCAAACAAACTCTTGAAAAAGCGTTTGCGATTGTTGAACGAAATAATGAACGATTCAATTTGGGCGAATTAAACTCGTTGAGATCCAGGGTCGAAGTTTCGTATCCAGTCGGTTCGATCAGTTAGTCGTTTTCGCTGATACTTTATTAGTCTCAGCCAAGAATTCATTAAATCTGAGGGAATGGTAAGATGAGTGTTAGAACAGTCAACAGAAATGTGGTTGTTGATCCTTATGACTCTGAGCAGGTCATGGCAATTTTCGATGAGGCAGCACAAGTTGATCCAACGCTTGCAATAAAGCCTTCATTCCTTAAAACCTTAGCCAAGAAGTATGTGAAGCCAACGCGATATAGTCGTAAACAATGGCTAGCTGATATGGTCAGTGGCGATATGTCATTGTTTGATGCCTATCCCACACCGTCAAGTGAAACGCGTAAATCGAAAGGTAGTTCTGGCGAGGAAAAACAAGCGGATTTCCTTCAACGCTTATCAAAATGGAATCCTGATCGTACTTTTCATGTACAGACGGGGCGTAGTGCCACCATCAAGTATTTTCGATTTCCTGAAATTTATCGTCGATGGTCAGGTGATAGAGCCGTCGTATCGGCAACCGATATTCATTTGCGCAAAACTACTGTTTCCAGGCTATTGGATATGGATGCGTTAACGCACATCAATCTTTTGCCCTATGCGGACGATGAAGCTCGCTCACTTGAGATGCTGGCGATGGTTATCAGTACCAGGCATAACCTGACTGACTCCCACTCTGATGACATGGACGGTAGCAACTATTGTTTTTGTGGCAAGAAGTTGTGGCTTGCCTGGGATACCCACGAAGGTCATGAAAACGGCCTTGAGGACTGCGATCGAGACCATGTTCCCGGTAACGCTGCGTTTGACATGAAGACCTTCCTATCACTGAAAAGTGCCAAATGGTTTCTGGTTTCCAGTGGTCAGATGTTGTTTTTGCCTGGAAACTATGCGCATAAAGTTTTTACTTTCGAACGCTACATTGGTGTTGGTGGTTTTTATGTTGGGTTACCTAACGCCTTAAGAACCGTATCTCGTTGGGAGTCCATGGGGGCTAACTGGGAAACCGGTGTAGATGAAGTGGTTGAAAACCACGAGACTGATCAGGTGGTTTCTGTCGTTGCTCATACAATGAAAATGGAATCGCAATTACGCAAGAAGGAGTTGGGTATTGATCTTGTAAAACCCGCTTTAGACGCCTGGCGAAAATCCAGAGCGTCAAAGTACAAGGGCGATATGCCAGGTACCAAGAGATTGTTGTCATTAATGAGTTAATTTTCTGGATGTAACAAGGAGAAGGAAATGTTAAAGAAACGGAGTTTTAGTTTGTTTAGCGCGCTTTTGGCGGTTGTAGGCTGTGCAAGCTTGACGGCAACTGCCATTGAACTTGAGGACCCTTGTCAGGACTCTAGTAATTCCAGGCCTATGGAATTGTATGATGGGCAGATCGATTTCCTGTTGCGTACCTATTATCCTGTTAATTATCTTGATGACGAAAAAAAACGTTGGTTGCTTTCACGATTTTCCGAAAATCAGGAGCGTGATGCTGAGCTATTAACCAATCGATTTAATGCTTTGGCCACTTTCGAGCAAGAATGCTTGAATGCTGTATACGAATCTGAAGGCACGCTAGATGGTCGTAAGCTTGCACTACAAGATTACGATGCCGATGGGGTGCCTGACTATC
>CAZQOI010000113.1:0-7355 GCA_964594905.1 uncultured Granulosicoccaceae bacterium | reverse complement strand
TCGATTAACCAATGGTAGTAACTATAGGCATCCAACTGATGAAACATCGCAGTAGTGCCAGCAACTTTTCGTAATGGGATTTTCAGAAAACGATTGAAGTCTACAACTTCACTCTCAAGACTCAAGTCATGATAAATGCCGTTTAAATCATCATAGATGCAGACCATTCTCGCATCGCAGAAAACCTTGACATTATGAAGCTCAACAAGTGATATGGCCGAATGCTTGACACGAACAGCGTTCTGCCATGGGATAACCCGTGCCTCGGGCTCGATAGGATTTTTATACTCGACATACCCCGCAGGGTGAAATTCCTGCCGGGAATTATGTGATACCAAATTCGTATCGACAGACGGCAGATCCATTTCAGCTAGCTCGTTGAAACAGTTTTCGCGTAAATTTAAAAACGTTCTTCGGTAATCGAATTTTTCGCTTCTTCAGTACATTGATTTGTTTCAATCGTTGTACATACTGCTTCCAGGTGTGCCGTTCGTTGACAATTAATTTAGCTTGCTTTGCACGTTGTTTTGCGACGGCGGGCTGAGATATCAATTCACGAATTGCATGAGTATAGGCACTGACATCATCACCGGGTGTTACTACCCAACCCGTTTCGTCATCGACTAACTCGCCAATACCACCAACAATCGGTGTCACAACGGGTAAGCCCGCACTCATCATCTGAATAATCATCGTTGGCAAACCTTCCCAAGCAGAGGTATTCAGATAAAAATCAAACTCAGAGAAGTCAACATCGGCAACCGATGAATACACACCACGATAATCAATATTCGCAATCTCATTGTTTAAGATCCTGTTACATGATTCAGAATCCCCAACAGGTCCGTAAACAACAAATTGCTTATCTGGCATCGATTCAGCAATCGCAATCAAAAGCTCTGGTCGTTTCTGATTAGCTAGCCTGCCCGACCATAGAATGGGTTTGTCAGTTGCGGCTTGGCGATCATCATCAATCGCTGCAACCCCATCAGCGGCTGGCACATATACCGTTTGGAACTTGGCCATATCAGTTTCGGTAAATCCATAGTGCTCAGCGATGTCAGTAATAATTTGCTGGTTGTCGCACATGACATGCGTCAAGTATTTATGACATCCCGGGATGTACTCTCGCACATAGCCAAATACACGCCCTTTCGAGTCGTAGTCCAGGCAAAACAAATTAGCGTTAAGTTCGACAAAGCGCGACAGCTGCTTGCCGTAGGAGTGGTACATTCCCCATGCTGTGCGGGAATTGATATTAAAAATTCGCTCAGGACAGAGCTGACCTATAACCGCATGCAAAAGATCTATTCTCTCTGCTGCACCTGGCACACGTCCCTGCTCATCAAGATAGATAACATTGGTATCTTCTCCTAATAAAGTGGCCAATGACAAATCACCTGAATCGGTTACTATCATCAAAACATTTTCTGAACCATAGTTTTCGACGAGCGATTTCATCAGATAAGTCGCGATCAACTCCGCGCCACCTAAGGTCAGAGAATTCACACAAACCACGGCAGCCGGCGATTCTGGAAACCGTCGTTTAAAAAGACTCGGCAGATAGGTGGATGCCGACAGGTCTGGATAACCTACAACCCGTTCTACAAAATCAACCGCATGCTCTAGGTCGTTTTCTATAGCGCTTAATTCGTTAAGCTCATTGAGGACATTATCAGGCAAGCGATTAGGAAAACGCGCTCGGCTTTCAGCATGACCATGAAGCACATAATGCTCAAGATAACCAAATGCCTGGATAACATCAGGGTTTTCATTGGCATAGAAGCTAATATCGAAGCGCGGCGATGGATTGATCAATTTGTCGGCTTCATGAGCAAGATAGGCAACGATGGCGATCGGGTGTTCAATACCCAAAGAAGACATTTGTTCGGCGACATGAACACTGGAAAACCAGGGATTAGGATCTAGATTTTCAAAGATACCAAAACGCATATAATGATCAAGCGCTTCAAAATTTGACAAATTTTCGAGGGCATATTTGAATCGATAAAATTCTGCATGAAACAGCCGACTCAACACCTCCGCGTTATCGATGACTGCCGGGCAATATAGAAACGATTTAGCTTTGAAATCAAAACCTGATTCGCGATGTAGAACAGAAACATCGTAGACCTTGTTAGCGGGAAGGCCGCTTATTGGTAGGCAAAAACCACAATTCTCTTCCACTCCGAGAAGCTTGGCTACGTCCTCGCGAGCCACGTCGCAAACGAATGGTTCAGTACCTGCGTGGACTTGACCATCAACGACAAGTACAAGCTTGGCATCAGCATCTGTTGGCGCAACAAACCATCCGGTCAATTCATCACTGAAAATACCATCAAGATGACCTGCTTCAGAAGCATCACTTTTTAAACCACGCGATTGCTGGCCTGACTTTACAGCGCTGAACATCAGGCTACTTTCCACTGACTGTAAAGCGGCAGAACACGTGGAACTGACCGACCCTTATTCGTGTCATCCAACAAGGACCCATAGCGCTTGCCACGACGAATAAAATGCGAGCTACCTTTCGCAGTCTTATGTATACAGCCTTTACGGATTGTTTCGACATTCCAGGTCCAGTCTTCAAAGCCAAAGCCGTTGGCGATATCATTGGATCTGAATGGCGTCATTTGATAGGTTGACTTGGCCGCAAAAGACAAGGCAGTCCAGTAGTTTTGACGTAACAGGAACTTAAACTCAAACTCTGGTGATTCCATATCGATGTGATACAAGGTGTGCGCCCTCTCATCACCAAAGTAAATATTGTATTCAGGGTGAACGATGACTTCTTTGTCGTGCTTATGACATACTTCATAAGCATCAATAATCCACTCACGGCTCCATAAGTCATCACCATCAAGAAAGCCGATATAGTCGCCACGACTATGTGCAATACCACGATTTCGTGCATGCCCAAGATCACCATGATCGACATGCAACACGCGACCAAAACCCTTTAGCTCGCGCTCGACGATCGTGCTTGTTTCATCGTCAGCGCGATCGAGCACAACCAGAAACTCAGTCTCGATACCACAGCTACGGGTATGCGCGATGGTGCGTTTAGCACTGCGGATGGTTGGGTATATCAGCGCACCTTCCCGATGCCCGTTAAGGACACAGGTAATGACAGGATCGCTGGATTCTGCCTGGCTCATGAATCAGTCTGGCGGGCTACCTTTTAGATGTACTGGACACAGCAATATGCAAGCCATTATGTGAAGTCCGTCATGGTTGGTACGGAATTCGCTGCAATCATCCCGATATCCGCCAGAATCACACAAAAGATCCGGTGAACAACAAGGCTATTTCGCTTAACGACGTGCAATATGCCGTGCGCACTCAGGCGCGCGTCATTCGGGCGTTGGTCCTGCGTGAGACCATGACACGCTATGGCGAACACAAGGTTGGTTTCTTGTGGGCATTTTTCGAGCCGTTGATGTTGATTGGTATTGTGTCAGCCATCTTTATGGCGATGGGTAACGACATTGCCGGTGGCATGCCGATCGTGACCTTCATGATTACCGGATTCGTTCCGTTTACGTTGTTTCGCGACACCATGACTCAGTGTCAGGGCGCGATACAACAAAATTCTACCTTGATGGCATTTCCTCAGGTAACCACCTTTGATGTCATCATTGCTCGCGGCCTGCTGGAACTGGCAGTGCTGCTTTCGGTATTTGTTATTTTGCTGCTAGGCGCTACTGCGCTTGGAGTCGATACTCGAATTGACGACCCATTAGGCGTGTTAGCTGTATGTCTGACACTATCGATGTTCGGGATTGGTCTTGGGTTTGCCTTGGCGAGTATCTCACCCTTGATTCCATCAACCAGACAGATCGTCACGGCGATCTTGGGTAGACCTTTGTTTCTAGCGTCTGGGCTTTTCTATACAGCAGAGTCGCTGCCACCGGTAGTTCGCGATATTTTATTATGGAACCCGGTTCTGCACATGATCGAACTCGGTCGATCAGCCTATTTTGTCCAGTTCGAAACCCAGCATGGTAGCTGGACTTACGCGCTTAGCTGCGCCACAGGTACGCTTGCGTTTGGACTACTTGTGCATCAAGCCGTCAGGCGACGAGCTATCGTCGGCTTATAGCGCCGACGAAGCAGAGCCAATGTGCCGAGGCTACTTAGCATCAACCAAGCAGTAGCACCACCACCAGATCCACCAGTCTCTTCACCTAGGTTGTCATCCGCGGCATCATCTGCTGCATCACCCGTCGCTTCACCTTCTTCGAAGTTTGGTGTCACAACCAGGACGCTACGCTGAATCACACCAAGCTCAGCACTTAAATTATCTGCAGATGGTGCAAGAGAGAAACTCAATATTCCTTCTTCCACTGTTGTCATAACCAGATCGAGAGTAGCGCTTTCACTGGCGGCGATATCACCAAAATCACAAGCAAGAGTCGTGGTACCCGTACAGTTAGCAGGTTGCTCATCCAACGATAAGCCCGCAGGGATGACGACGTCCACGTTAACCGCCAGGGCCGTTTCTGTACCGGTGTTGCTCAATTCAAGGGATACAGTTAGGTTGTCATTAAGACTGCGCGATGTCATATCGCCACTCAGCACCGCGCTTATCGTAGTACGCGGTATAAGGTCCTCAATGACGACCGATGTCGACGCCGTATCATTAGATGGGTCGCCATCAATGCTGGTTGTGGAGATCACAGCATTCAAGTTTGACGTGCCTGCAGTCAAAGCCCGTAATGTAAAGCTATAGCTGTGGTCGCGTTCCTCAGGATTAGACGGTACTATGTTTCCTAGTACGCAGTTGATATCAGTCCCTGCACTTTGGCAGAATTCATTTAACGAAACGATTTCCCAATCACTACCAATATTCGCAGCAACATCCACTTCCACGTTAACAGCCATATCGAAGCTATCTTCATTGATGGCAGTTAACGTGAAGATGACATCCTCACCTTCTTTCACTGTGGACAAATCAGCATCGATATCGATACCCATGTCCACAACACTGTCAAATGATTCGAGGCTACCGTCTCTGCAACTGATATCGTTCTCGTTGTTCGGCTCACAAATACGAGTGTTGTCAGACTTGTCTTTGATCAACATAAAACGATCAAATTCAAAACCATCCTCACGAGCACTGAACAGGACGTTGTGTTCACCAGCTGTTGGTACTTCTAGCCAAATGGTATGTGATACCCCACAAGGGCCAGCACCACCTGAATCTCGTTGACGACTCGCCCATTGCCATCCACGACCGCCAGTGCACCATTGCATACTCCTGCCGTGCTCTGGCCAGTCACCATTGAGCCCAACATGAATTCCGTTGTCCTCAGTACCCGTAGACAGAGCGCGCACATGCACGTAGTACCTTCCAGCTTCCGGGAAGTCGACAAGGAAATCCATCTCTGGTCCAGTACCAGCCGCGCCCCAAAGCGCCCTAGGTGGACCAAACGGATCGCCATGTGTCACCCGAATATCAGGCAGTAATTCGAGGTAGGCATTGCCTACCGCCGTATCGGAATGATTACCATCAGGATCCTGCGATTGAGCCGGTGTGCTTGGTTCAGTCAAAACCCAACGATCATCCTTACCGATGTTTTCTTCACCCTCGACATCAATCGCGACATAGTCAGCGTGTGTACGGACATCTGCATGAGCCGGAATAGTTGTGCCACCTACAGCTGTGGCCAGAACTAATGAGATAGACAATGACGTTGCGTTTTTAATCATCAATTTTTCGCTGTATGAACCATTACGCGTTACCGCGCGATATGCATTCATTAGCGGCTGAATGGCTAACGTTTGGAGCCATAAAGCATGATTTTTAACGTCCTGAAATCTTCTTAATAGAACTGTTACACTGTCCCGCGGAGACCAATTGTGATCAAGTTCAAGTTTCGTCCGTGCTCACTTTGGCAAAACGACCCCTTAATTAGACGCGGTAACCACCGGTAATGATCTCATGACAATCTGGGTGGACGCCGATGCCTGTCCCGTTTCAATTCGAGACATCCTGTTCAAAGCCGGGCGCCGAACTGGCATCGACCTGGTGTTTGTTGCCAACCAACATATCAAGACGCCCCCCGTTCCAAATATTCGCTCCGTGCAAGTTCCTTCTGGATTCGATGTAGCCGACAATGAAATAGTCGCACGCGCTGAGGTTGGCGATCTTGTTATCACCAGCGATATTCCGTTGGCTGCAGAAGTGATGGAGAAAGGCGCAGAAGCATTAACACCGCGTGGTGAAAAATACTCAGAAGATACTGTGCGTCAACGATTGAACATGCGTGATTTTATGGATACTTTGCGTGCTAGTGGTATTCAATCCGGTGGACCACCGCCACTAGGCGCTAGCGATAAACAGAATTTTGCTAATCATCTTGATCGGTATCTAACGCGTCAATTAAAGTAATGCATCTAAAGTAATGTTTCTAAAAAAGTGCTTCGATCCCAGACAGTGAGCGAGCCCTAACGGTAACTGTTGATCGTCTCTTCCAGTGCTCTTTCACCACTGATCATGGAGGATTCACCTTCGGGGTAGCCAAATATTCCTAACACAGAGAATTTTTCCGTATCCACCGCCATATCCAGAAAATCCTCAGCGGATACAGTTTGACGTCCACCTCGCTCTTGCAATGGAAGATGTAAATCATCAAGTCCATCAAATGCGCGAAAAACAACTTCAGTACAAACAAGGCGGTCTGAGCGAAAAAAGTCGAAGTCGAAATTGTACTGTTTACCGTTATGCACCAATACCCTTTCCAAACCTTGCTTGATCGCAGTTTGTGATAGCGCAGGACGAAGCACAACAAAATAATCCACCGCCAGGGTTTCGGTAATTGCCCTGAGCTTTACGCCATCTTTAAGTGCTTCGAAGGTACATTTATATTCGGTCTCATCATCAGGAACACCCTCTGGCAGTTCAATACCTAGAGCACTACGTTGTGCAGGTGTACCAATATATAACGCAGCATGTGGCCATACACCAGGCAGAAAGAGGTTCGTCAATGCGTAACGATGCCGAGTCACCAGAACATCTCCAGGCTGGAGTATTGACATAGCCTCGTCAATCACTTGTGGAGTCACAAGCTTTTCACGATCTAATTTGAGCTCCGACGCAGTACGCCCTACTCCCTCTAATAAAGTAAACATCGATTTCTGCTTTGCACGTGCGCCCCGACGCCGAAACGAATGCAACACATAAGCTATCGTGTGGCGCAGGTAATTGCGTTTACTCGCATCAAGATTGAGCTCAAACTCTTTAAGCTTGACCGCGAACTCACCAACAATTTGATCTGAAGCGAGCGCATCAAGCTTATCGCGGTTATTATCCGCAAACTTCATAACCTTGTTCAAACGCAGTGCTGTCAGTG
>CAZQOI010000112.1:0-7365 GCA_964594905.1 uncultured Granulosicoccaceae bacterium | reverse complement strand
AAAACACCAAGATCTTCACCCTTGCCTTTTAGCATTTCACTGGCAGCTGACAATGCTGTCGGCCAGTCACAAGCCTGTAGTTCGCCATCAACGCGAATCATTGGGCTACTCAAGCGATCTTCATTGTGAAGGCCTTGATAACTGAAACGATCACGGTCAGCGATCCACACTTCATTAACCGATTCGTTGTCGCGTGGGATAACACGGTTAACCTTGTTGCCGTCAACATGTACAAACACATTCGAACCGACAGAGTCATGTGGGGACACTGATGGCTTTTGTTGCAGTTCCCATGAACGTGCCGAATAACGTGAAGGTCTTGCTGTCAGCGCACCAACCGGACAGATGTCAATCACGTTACCTGAGACTTCTGACACCACCGATTTTTCGATATAGGTACCGATGCGAACATTTTCACCACGTCCAGTGGCACCAAGTTCGCGAATACCAGCGATCTCTTCTCCGAATCGAACGCAGCGCGTGCAATGTATGCAGCGTGTCATTTCAGTTGCGATCAGTGGACCTATGTATTTGTCGAAAACAACTCGCTTGCCTTCGGTGTACTGAGATGCACCTCCGCCATACCCCATCGCTACATCCTGCAATTCACACTCACCGCCCTGATCACAGATCGGGCAATCCAGTGGATGGTTGATCAGCAGAAATTCCATCGTGCCTTTTTGCGCATCGCGAGCAAGCTTCGATGCTGTGCGCACCACCATGTCTGGCATGACAGGCGTCGCGCAAGCCGGCAATGGTTTAGGCGCTTTTTCAACTTCCACCAGACACATTCGGCAATTGGCAGCGACCGATAGTTTCTTGTGATAACAAAAGCGTGGCACATCGATACCAGCGGCATCGGTGACCTCGATCAGCATCTGACCGCGTTTGGCGGAGACAGGCTTGCCGTCTACCGTGATCTGAATGGTGTCGTCGTCGCTCATGCCCTTATGCAGCCTGGCCTGTTTGTTCTTTCACAAGGCTTCGCCCGTGTTCGATGTAGTACTCGAATTCATGTCGGTAGTGCTTGACGAAACTCTGCACCGGCATCGCCGCTGCATCGCCCAGAGCACAAATGGTGCGGCCGGCAATCTTGCCAGCGACATCTTCGAGTTTTGCAATGTCTTCAGGTAAGCCCTTACCTTCAACAATGCGAGTCAGCATGCGATAAAGCCAACCAGTACCTTCACGGCAAGGCGTGCATTGTCCGCAGCTCTCAGAAAAATAAAAGCGCGAAATGCGTCTGAGTGCCTGCACCATATCGGTGGTTTCGTTCATCACGATTACAGCACCGGAACCAAGCATGGATCCTGCAACTTTCGAGATCGAGTCATAGTCCATATTGGTGTTCATCATGATGTCGCCCGGCACTACCGGGACCGACGAACCACCGGGTATAACGGCTTTTAAAGGGATGCCATCTTTCATACCGCCGCACAGTTCGAGCAACTCACTGAAAGGTGTACCGAGATTGATCTCGAAGTTACCGGGTGCTGCAACGTGACCAGAGACTGAAAAGCATTTTTGACCACCAGCGTTTTCGATGCCCATGGACTGAAACCAGTCAGCACCGTTTCGAATGATTGCAGGGACAGACGCAACAGACTCAGTGTTATTGATCGTTGTCGGTTTGCCATACAAACCATAACCTGCTGGAAACGGCGGCTTGAATCGCGGCTGGCCTTTTTTGCCTTCAAGTGATTCGAGTAGTGCTGTTTCTTCACCGCATATATACGCGCCCGCACCGAGAGTACCGATTACTTCAATACTGATGCCACTGCCTTTGATATTGTCTCCGGCCCAGCCGTTGTCGTATGCATCTTTAAGCGCATCCATAAAACGCTTGTAGACTTCATCCATGAATTCGCCACGCATATAGTTGTAGCCAGCACTAGCGCGAATGGCATAACAACCAATCAACATACCTTCGACCAACGCATGTGGGTTGAAACGAATCAAATCACGATCCTTACAAGTGCCTGGTTCTGATTCGTCTGAATTGACTACAAAATAGCTTTGCGCAGATTCCTTTGGCATAAAGCTCCACTTGAGACCTGTCGGGAAACCCGCTCCGCCACGACCACGTAGTCCGGAATCCTTGATGATCTGCACGACATCTTCAGGTGTTAGTTTTTCATCGATAATTTTTTGCCATGATTTATAACCACCGATCTTCAGGTAGTTTTCATAGGTCCACGGCTCATCGAACTGCAAGGTGGTGTAACACACTTGGTTCATTGGCTTATCAGTCATGGGCTCAGTCATCGTTCTGTCTTAGTCCAGTGAGTCCAGAATGGCGTCGACCTTCTCTGGTGTCAGCCCCGTGTGATAGACATGGTTGACCTGCATCATCGGGCCACCGGCGCAGGCTGCCAGGCATTCTTCTTCGACCTTGAGAAAGATTTTGCCATCTGTTGTTGATTCGCCAAGCTTGATGCCAAGTTTGTTTTCAACGTGATCAACGATGCGATCAGAACCCATTAACATACAACTGATATTGGTACATATCGCGACACAGTTGCGACCAACCGGTTCGGTTTCAAACATCGAATAAAAACTTGCAACCTCGTAAACCGCTATCGGTGGCATCTCAAGTTTTGCAGCTACCGCGTCCATCAGTTCTGTGGATAGCCAACCTTGGTTTTGATGCTGTGCAACACTCAGAGCGCCCAACACTGCCGACTGCTTCTGATCATCCGGAAAACGCGACAGCCAGTCTTCAATCTCGTGCAGCGAATGCTCGGACAACACCGACTCAGGTGCTGGCAGCGTCACGTCAGCAGGCAAGGTACTCATGCGACTATTGATCCTGGTTGTTCTTGCAACATGCTCATCGGCTGGATTCTCATCAGGTTAGCGATCGATCTCGCCAAAGACGATATCTTGTGTGCCAATCAGCGCTACAACATCAGACAGCATGTGTCCGCGTGCCATCTCATCGAGGGCCGCCAGATGAGCAAAGCCTGGTGCGCGAACTTTTAAACGATACGGCTTGTTAGCACCATCGGAAACCAGAAAGCAGCCAAACTCACCTTTAGGATGTTCAACAGCAGCGTATGCCTCACCTGCGGGCAAACAAAAACCTTCTGTAAACAACTTGAAGTGATGAATCAGGGATTCCATATCACCTTTCATTTCACCGCGTTTCGGTGGTGCAATCTTGTGATCTTCGGTTAGCACCGGCCCTGGGTTTTGACGCAGCCACTCGATACATTGAGTGATGATCTTGTTTGATTGACGCATTTCCTCAACACGAACCAGATAGCGATCATAGCTGTCGCCGTTGGTACCCACTGGAATGTCAAAATCGACTTCGTCATAGACTTCGTAGGTCTGCGTTTTGCGAAGATCCCACTCAAAACCGGAACCGCGCAGCATGGGTCCTGTAAAACCCAACTGCAAAGCGCGTTCTGGTGATACCACACCAATGCCCACGGTACGTTGTTTCCAGATGCGGTTATCGGTGAGAAGAGTTTCGTACTCATCAACACACTTTGGAAAACGTGTGGTGAAGTCCTCAATGAAATCGAGCAAGGAACCTTGTCGATTAGCATTTAACTTCGATGCGGCAGACTTACTTGTGAATTTGGAAGACTCATACTGAGGCATACGATCAGGCAGATCGCGTGCAACACCGCCCGGCCGATAATACGTGGCATGCAAACGCGCACCTGAAACCGCTTCATAGCAGTCCATTAAATCTTCGCGTTCTCGAAAGCAATACAGAAATACCGACATCGCGCCAATGTCGAGGCCATGTGCGCCCAACCACATCAAGTGGTTAAGAATGCGAGTGATCTCATCAAACATGACGCGAATATATTGCGCACGTTTCGGAACCTCGACTCCCAAGAGCTTTTCGATGGCCATGACATAACCATGCTCATTGCACATCATCGATACATAGTCGAGACGATCCATGTAACCGATAGTTTGGTTATAAGGCTTCGACTCAGCCAGTTTTTCGGTACCGCGATGCAACAAACCAATATGTGGATCAGCGCGCTCGACGACTTCGCCATCCATTTCCAGCACAAGCCTAAGTACGCCGTGCGCTGCCGGATGCTGCGGCCCGAAATTCAGAGTGTAATTACGTATCTCAGGCATCAGGTATCGTCCTGGTCCGGGCTTGCACCCTCAACATAGCGGGCATCGTCTCTGATAACGCGAGGCACCAGAACGCGAGGCTCGATAGTCACGGGTTCATACACAACCCGACGTTTTACCGGGTCATAACGCATTTCAACATTACCGATCAACGGGAAGTCCTTACGGAATGGGTGCCCGACAAAACCGTAGTCAGTGAGCAAGCGACGTAGATCCTTGTGGCCGTCAAACAGAATGCCGTAAAGATCGAAAGCTTCGCGCTCATACCAGTCAGCGTTATTCCAAATCGGTGTTAAAGATGGCACAACCGGCAGATCATCATCAGATGCCGCACATCGGAGGCGCAGGCGAACGTTGTGATCCATCGATAACAAATGAGTTGCGACGACAAACCGTGGTTGATCAGTCTTGGGTAAATCAATGCCAGTATCGAACGTCAAGGAACCAACCGAACTTGAATCCACCGCACGACTGAAACTTGCCATTCCTTCTGTATCGGTTGACCATTCGCCGACACCAAAAGTTGCGTAGTCAACACCACATAAATCACTTAGTTGGGTGAAACGTAGCGCTTCATCGTCATGCAGTTTTGTTGCAACCTCTAAAAGCTCATCGGGAGCAACGTCCATGACGATGAGATCTAACGATATGGCGATGCTCGCATTATCAGGAAACGCCGTTTGCAGGGATGCCAGCATGGATTCCATATTTGACATAAGCCCTACCGCGCAATGGTGTTGGTGGTACGGATTTTTTTCTGCAGTTGCAGAATGCCGTACAACAGAGCTTCGGCGGTCGGCGGGCATCCAGGCACATAGACGTCAACCGGCACGATACGGTCGCATCCTCGGACCACCGCGTATGAATAGTGGTAATAACCACCACCGTTGGCACAGGATCCCATCGAAATAACCCATTTCGGATCGGGCATCTGGTCGTATACTTTTCTGAGAGCCGGGGCCATTTTATTGACCAGCGTACCGGCCACGATCATCACATCAGATTGTCGTGGGCTTGGTCGAAAGATGATACCGAATCGATCAAGATCGTAGCGTGCAGCACCCGCATGCATCATCTCGACGGCGCAGCAAGCTAAACCAAACGTCATTGGCCACATTGACCCGGTGCGCGCCCAGTTGATTAGTTTGTCGGCGGAAGTGGTAACAAAGCCCTCTTCCAAAACCCCTTCTATACCCATCTTGCTATTCCCACTCGAGTGCGCCCTTCTTCCACTCGTAAATAAATCCGATGACCAGAATAAACAGAAATATACCCATGGCAGCGAACGCTGCACCGGATATCGAATCGAGGACAACAGCCCACGGCACGAGGAAGGCTATTTCGAGATCGAAAATAATGAACAGAATGGCGACGAGGTAGTACCGCACATCAAACTTCATGCGCGCATCTTCAAATGCTTCAAAGCCGCACTCGTAAGGTGAGTTTTTGTCCGCGTTAGGATTCGACGGGCCAATAAGTCGACCAGCGGTCAACAGACCTACGCCGAGTCCCAGGCCGATCAGGATGAACAGCAGCACTGGAAAATAATTTGCTAACACGTACGCCTCCGACTTTAAGCCCGGTGCCCTAAAAGGAACACACAGAGCTGCAATAACAATGGTGCCGACGCCCGGACTCGAACCGGGACAGCTTTCGCCACTACCCCCTCAAGATAGCGTGTCTACCAATTCCACCACGTCGGCAAAAACAAACAAAAAGACCACTGCGGTCAGCCGAAGAACTATAGCGTAAAACCTTTGCTCTGTGGGTTATTCAGCCGCTTTTGGCAGCTCGGAATCGGTAGCGGCTGGCGCCGCTGATTCACCCTCTGTTACAGCGTCAGCAGCAGGCGCCGCAGGTAGACTCTCATCGCCTGTTACCCCGCCCGGCAAGTCACTGGATGCTGGCGCGGACTCGGTCACACTGCCTGTGTCAGTAACAGAGCGAATAGCCCCATCACGGTTTGCAGCAAGATAGAAAAGCACTAGGCTGGTCACGAAAAAGAGCGTTGCCATCAGGGTGGTCGCACGCGTCAGAAATGAACCTGAGCCGCGAGCGCCGAAAACGGTAGCTGATGCGCCACTGCCAAATGCGGCCCCGGCATCTGCACCCTTTCCGTGCTGCATCAGCACAAGCCCAATGACCCCAACGGCCAAAACCACATGAATTATCAATGCCAAGGACTGCATAGTGTCTATATCTCTTCGTTAAGCGCACATTCTAGGCTTATTGTGGCCGTTACGCTTGTGACTTGCCGTTATAGGCTTACTGCCAGGGTTGCTTTGCGTCTATCTATTTCGGTGGCGACCAATTCTAGCCGGCCGCTCGACAGATTCCCAAAAAGGATTCAGCATCGAGAGATGCGCCTCCGATCAGACCGCCATCGATATCCGCTTCCGCAAACAAGGTCGCTGCATTGTCTGGTTTAACACTGCCGCCATAGAGGATCCGAAGCGCTTGCGCTATTTGACTATTTGAGCCATCCAGACGCTCACGAATCATTTTGTGCACCGCCTGTGCCTGTGCCGGGCTCGCGGTCTTGCCAGTACCAATCGCCCAGACTGGCTCATAGGCGAGAACCATCTTGTCGAAAGCGTCGATTCCGCAATGATTGACAACCGCATCGAGCTGTTCGCTGATGACCGCATCAACCTTATCTGCTTCACGCTCGTCGAGAGTTTCACCAACACATAAAATCGGTGTTAATCCTGCGGCCAGAACTGCCTCGCATTTAGCCGCAACCACTTCATTGGTCTCACCAAAAAGCGCACGTCTTTCTGAATGACCAACGATGACATAGCTGCAACCCGCTTCGGCCAGCATGTTCGCTGATACCTCCCCGGTAAACGCACCATTACTGGCAACGCTGCAGTTTTGCGCACCGAGGGTTACATTGGCTTTGCCAATGCTGTCACGTGCTTTATCGATATGCAAAGCAACGGGACACACAACGGCTTCACAGCCAAGGCCATCAACGCCACTGGCGATACCTTGTGCAAGGGCCACTACGGAATCAGCAGTGCCGTTGAGCTTCCAATTTCCTGCGACAATTTTTTGCCGTGTCGACACAACTCACCTTCGGCGGTTTAGGGAAAACCGGCGAAGGATACCTAGGCTTGGCGCTATAGTCCAGAGCCGTGCGGCTTTGTCCTAATCAGGCTTAGTCCTACTCAAGTGCATCGCCAACGGCTTTTGCCACTTGTTGGCAAATACGCTCGACATCATTAGCCACCTTACCTTCAACCATGACGCGAACCA
>CAZQOI010000111.1:0-7431 GCA_964594905.1 uncultured Granulosicoccaceae bacterium | reverse complement strand
TTTGATTATCGCATTGATGAGAAGTTCGAGGCAGGTTTGGCTCTGCAAGGTTGGGAGGTCAAGAGCCTGCGCGAGGGGCGTGTGCAGCTGGTCGATGGCTATGTTCAGATTGTTCGCGGCGAGGCCTGGTTGTACGGCTGCAACATTAACCCTCTCAATTCGGCCTCAACCCACTATGTTGCCGAAAACCAGCGCAGGCGCAAGCTGCTACTGAATCGGCGCGAGCTTTCGCGATTGATTGGCGCTGTCGAGCGTAAAGGCTACACGATTGTCGCGATGTCGATGTACTGGAAGAACCGCAAGATCAAACTTGAGATCGGTATCGGCAAAGGTAAAAAGGAATTCGACAAGCGAGCAACTATCAAGGATCGCGATTGGCAGCGGGACAAGGCACGTATGGTCAGAACTCACTAGCAACTCAAAACTGCCCCAAATGAAAGGGCTAAATCAAGCGCTTAGCCCCTCAGCAATTCAGCGCTTGCGTGCCAGGTGACTTGTTAACGAAGGTACTCTTAGTACGAGGAATTGCTCGCATCGTCCGGATTGATCTCATCCTGTACTTCATCCGGATCAACGTCATTGAGTAACAAGACCTCCCTGACCGATTCGATGTCTTCGAGTGTTTTCTCGACGCGTCCTGCAAAGTCAAACTCGTTGACCTCTATTGCCTGAGGCATATAACAAAACGCGATTTTAAGTGCAGTCAATGACTGTTCATCAAGCTTCGCCATGTGCTTTTTCCTTTGCTTGCTCCTGTTGACGCCAGATACAACCATTGTCACTGTTATCTGCGAGACGCGTCAGCCACTGTTCGTGTTCATCAAGCTCGTCATCAGTCGCTGTAACTTTTATGAGTGCGTTGACATCAACTGATGCGGCAATATCAAATGAGCCTCCATCACCTTTGACATCCTGATCCAGTATAAGAGCAGTTTGTCCACCGGTCATCGTCAGGTAAACGTCGGCGAGTATTTCCGAATCAAGCAAGGCCCCGTGCAAGGTTCGATGTGCATTATTGACACCAAGGCGTTTGCACAGTGCATCCAGACTATTACGCTGACCAGGAAATTGTTTACGCGCCATCGCCAAGGTGTCGGTGATTTTGCACACTGAAGAAAGTGACAGCGACTCATCGCATAAGGCGAATTCGTGTTCGATAAATCCAACATCAAAATCAGCGTTGTGGATGATCAATTCCGCACCAACCAGATAACTTTTTAATTGATTGACCACTGTGACGAAACGCGGCTTGTCTGCCAAAAAAGCATTGCTGATGCCATGCACTGCTTCAGCACCGGGATCGATCTCGCGATCCGGTTGCAGGTATAGATGCAAGTTATTGCCTGTCAGTCGCCGATCAAGCAATTCAACACAACCAATCTCGATAATGCGATGACCACTTTTCGGATCAAGTCCCGTGGTTTCGGTATCAAGAACAATCTGACGTGTCATGCCTTTCCCTCAAGCAGTTCATCGATGCCACGGTTGGCAAGTTCATCCACCCGTTCGTTTTCGCTGTGACCACTGTGCCCCTTGACCCAACGCCAATCGATGCGATGGCTGGCCGCCAAGCTATCGATTTCCTGCCACAGCTCAACATTCTTGACAGGTTTTTTAGCGGCTGTTTGCCAGTTTTTTCGTTTCCAGCCTTCGATCCATTCAGTAATGCCTTTGCGAACATACTGCGAGTCGGTTGTTAGTACGACATCGCTGGATTTTTTCAACGCTTTCAAGGCTTCGATGACCGCAGTCATTTCCATCCGATTGTTGGTCGTATGGGCTTCGCCACCCCACAACTCCTTTTCATGTTTTCCAGCACGTAACAAGGCACCCCAACCACCCGGTCCAGGATTGCCGCGGCAGGCACCGTCGGTAAAAATTTCTATCATTTGGGGCGTTTGTCAGGTCCGCGTGAATCGATGCGGGCAACACTAGCACTTTGCTGCGGTAAGGAGTCACTTGCTCGTACATAACCACGCACAGCAATACCACCGCGCTTACTCATCCATTGCGCGCGCGTCATCGTCATTGGAATAGTTTGCTTACGTGCTCTGAGGATGTACAAGCCACCGATGCCACCTACCCAGGGTTGCAAGCGTTCAAGACGATTGAGTCGACGTAACACTCGCGTGCTGTTAATGGGTGGCCGAATAAACAAGGCGGCACTGTCCAACACTCGGTAGTCAAGCACCGACAACCACTCACCGACACGACGCCGCGAGTAAAACCGCCCATTCCACGGCTCGCGATTGCGCCACCCTGTCAGCAAATGACGGGCACCAAACGCACTGATCGGATTGAAACCAACAATGATAAGTTGACCATCGTCTGTGAGTACACGATCAGCTTCGCGCAAAGCTTGATGCGGTGCCTCGCAAAAATCCAAGGTATGAAAGAACACAATGGCCTTCATGGAATCGCTGGCAATTGGCAGAGACGACACATCCGCATGAATATCAGCAGGATTGCCTGGTGCGTCCAGTACCAGTCGCCGCTGCACCCCAGCCCCCTCAAGTAGGCTGACACCCTCGATAAGATTACCAATCTGCAGGCCTTGGTAGCCGAAAACGTCTCCCAAGCGTGGATTCAGCGCAGACTTCAATCGCTCGGCGATGGACTGACCGAGGCCGGTTGCGTACCATTGCCGCAACGGTGCTTGTGCTTCCAACCAAACAGGGGCCCGCCGAGACTTCTTCTTCAATCGCATCGTTACCAACCTATCAAGCCGTTTTCGCTCAGATTCGTGACTATTTTCTCTAGTATAGCGCTCGTGATACCGGCAACCGTGATCATCGTCGCTGCCCTGACACCTCGGCACACTAACGCCCAAGGCATAGCCTTGCCGTCGCTCGGCAATAACGATGCCACGGATCGTCCATTACTGCGTGAAGTGCCAGACGAGCATATCCACAGCGGCGAACTGATACCGCCTGAAATCGCCGATCCCGCCGTGGAGTCAGCGACAGAAATTGTTGTCTCCAACCCAACAGACGCACCAGCGCAAACCGCCAGTAATGTTTGGACTACGATCCAGGCAGCGACTCGTATTTCGGTTCCTGACAATACAGCCATACAAAAATACCGAAGCAAGTACCAAGAAGATGCGCTTTGGATCAGCAAGATACTGGCACGCTCTGACCCGTACATAGGTCATGTCGTTGAAGAGCTCGATTCGCGTTTTCTGCCAATCGAACTTGCACTGTTACCTGCTATTGAAAGTGGCTACCTACCGGATGTCAGAAGCGCTGGAAACGCTGTGGGTATCTGGCAGATCGTACCAATTACCGCAAAGGAAATTGGCATCGAACGCAATCAATGGTTCGATGGTAGAAGCGATATCGCAAAGTCCACAACAGCCGCAATTGATTACTTGAGCTACCTCAATGCTGAATTCAACGGCGATTGGTTGTTAACACTGGCGGCCTATAACGCAGGACCTGGTCGCGTTCGATCAGCGGTCAGAAAAAATCGCCAGAACGAAAAACCAACTGACTTCTGGTCACTTGCCTTGCCGCAAGAAACACAAAATTATGTGCCAAAGTATCTCGCTCTACTTGATGCGGTGCGTGATTCAGATTCCAGCGGTTTGACCATACCTGAGGTCGAACTTGGAAGTGCTTTCAAGTCAGTCGATGTGGGAGTTCGTGTCAGCATTGATAAAGTCGCTGAGTACTCAAGCTTGTCAGAACTGGAACTGATGCGACTTAATGCAGGGTTGGTTCATGGTGTTACGCCACCTAACGGTCCGCATGTTTTGTATGTACCCCACAGCGATGCCGACACATTTATCGACAGTATCGAAAACGCTGGTAATAAAAATTTGCTCTCTTTACCACTCACACATACAGTTGTTGCCGGGGACTCAATCAGCACGATAGCGCTGAAATACGGCATTTCTCAACGCCGGCTGAAGCACATGAACGGACTTGATGATTCGCGCATTTTAATCGGTCAGAAACTCGCGGTGCTCGACAGTAAATCCAGTACAGGCACGGCTACTGGAGAGAATATCGAATACGTTGTGAGTATCGGTGACACCTTGTCCGATATTGCTTCAAAATTTTCGGTACGCCTAAGCGATATCACTGATGAAAAAGGTCAACCTCTTGACTCCGATGTGATCCATCCGGGCGAACGCCTATCTATTACGACCGGGGGCTAACGCTGATTATGCGCACAATACGTCAGCTCAACGGCTTAATGTAACTAAGCTGTTGACGCACAACAGTGAAACCTCAATAATTGTGTTGTATTTTTACGTCAACCAGCTACGGCTTAGAAGGATTTACGTATGAGCACGATCATCGTGACGCACGAAAACAACGAAGTGGATGAATTTGATTTCGCCAAAGATCAAGTCGTCACAATCGGCCGCCGCTCCAGTAACGACGTCTGCATCCCGAATCTGTCCGTCAGCGGAAAACACGCCCAAATCAGCTTCGAGGATAACGAAGCCTGGATCGAGGATCTAAACAGCACCAACGGTACATACATAAACGGCCGCCTGATTGCTCGTCAAAAGTTGCATCACGACGACGAAATCATTATGGGCAAGGTTCGTTTGAACTATCTTGCTGACAACAACGACGCTGACAGCATCGCTGCAGCAGCAACACAGCCAGCAGAGGTCGAGACACCAACAAACAACCAACACATAGAAAAAGCCTACGCAAACGCTGCGGAGGACAACAACGATTTCAACGATGACGTCGAGAATGAAGATTCGATGAGTTTGTCTGACAAAGCACGAGTTGCACTCGGTCGAGAGCCGTCAGAACGCCCCACACTACACACCGTGGCGGCAAGCGCCGGAGCGGCCGCGGCCGTAAGTGCGGCTGGCAAGCATTATGAGGATTCAGCCGTCGCAGAAGCAGAAGCGCCAATTCTACGCAACGAGGTTCCTGCAGCGAAAGCGCGCGGTGAACAGACAGAAACATCTCAATCGTCAGACTCACAACAACAAAATAATTACACCGAGACACCTGAGCCAAGACCTGCGAAAACAGGTGGGCATCCGCTTGATGGGCTTAGTGAAGATGACCTTCAACAACCAATGCACGAACTCGATTCACCCCCCACCACATCTCGCGGTGCGGTTATCGAAATCAAGAATGGTGCTAAGTCGGGTCAAATTTTGCCAATCGATAAACCCGTCACCACGCTCGGGCGACCTGGTATCCAGATTGCGGCAATCATGCGCAAACCTGATGGGTACTTTCTGATGCACATCGAAAGCGATGACAGTGTTGACCGCCCAACGCTAAACCGCGACGCCATCGGCGACGAACCTGTAATGCTGCACAGTGGTGACGAACTCAATGTCGCGGGAATCGATGTCGAATTCATGCTGTCATAGGCTGACGCTTTGAAATTTATGGTGTCTTAAGGCTAAGGCTGACACCTTAGACTGGCGGGAAAAGGCCGCTGCTTAGATAGCGGTCTCCACGGTCACACACTATCGTGACGATGACAGCGTCGTTCAGCTCTGGCAACAGGGTTAAGGCCGCACTCAGGGCTCCACCTGATGACACACCCGCTAGAATGCCTTCTTCTTGCGCCATGCGCCGAGCCATCTCTTCAGCGTCAGATGCACTGACATCGATAATTCTGTCGACGCGAGCTGGTTCGTAAATCTTCGGCAAATAGGCTTCTGGCCAACGCCTGATTCCCGGGATGCTTGAACCATCTTCTGGTTGCACACCAATTATCTGAATATCGGGGTTTTTCTCTTTGAGATATCGCGACACGCCCATGATCGTGCCAGTCGTACCCATGGAGCTGACGAAATGAGTAATCTTTCCGCCCGTGTCACGCCATAACTCAGGGCCGGTCGTAACAATATGAGCGCCGAAGTTATCAGGATTAGCAAACTGATCCAACAACATGCCCTCGCCATCCTCAGCCATGCTTGCTGCAAGATCTCGCGCATACTCCATACCTTGATCTTCTGTCACCAATACAAGATCAGCACCGTAGGCACGCATTGACGCCTTGCGTTCATCGGTCATATTGTCGGGCATGATCAAACGCATGCGGTAACCGAGTGTTGCCGCAACCATTGCCAATGCAATGCCAGTATTACCGCTGGTAGCTTCTATCAGAACGTCACCCGGTTTTATGTCGCCACGCGCTTGCGCTTGATTAATCATGTTGGCAGCTGGTCTGTCCTTGACCGAACCAGCAGGATTATCGCCCTCAAGCTTACCGAGCACTTGATTGCCTTGAGAGTTTTCCGCGATGCGTTGAATCGGTACCAAACGGGTATTACCAATTTGATCGACCAATGTCGGCATCATGAATGGTGTAGATGTCATAGAGACGAACCTTTGTTTACCTTATCTACGGTGTCGAGAATTTTATTTAACTGCGCAGTTGTATCAAGACTATCGCAGGCAAGTTTCATTAGCGAGTCCATGCTGCGTATCCACGTAAACTGTCGCTTGGCCAATTGTCTTGTGGCGGCGGCAGCTTTCTGCATCCATTTTTCATCTGTCGCTATGCCGTCCTCAGCACAAGCCGTAAGATGGGCATAAGCCTGACGATAACCGACGCTACGCATAGAGGGAAGTTCCGCGTGGTTGCGTTCGTCTTGCATCAAGGTACGAACCTCATCTAAAAACCCCGCCTCACGCATCAGCATCAAACGGCGCTCGATTCGCTCATGTAACCATGCGCGAGATTCCGGCACCAAAGCAAACTTGACAGGTTTTTCGGTTAGCAAGGGTTTGGTTTCGCTGTGCAATTCTGACAATGCTTTACCGGTGATTCGGTAAACCTCCAGCGCTCGTTGTAAGCGCTGAGGATCATTAGGATGAATTTTTTTAGCCGATGGTGGATCTATGCGTGCTAAATCCTCATGCAAAGCAGCCCAACCTCTAACTTCAGCCTCAGCCATGATCTCGTTTCTGATGTCGGTATTCGCAGTTGGCAACTTAGCGATACCTTGCTCAAGTGCGTTGAAGTACAACATCGTACCGCCAACCAGTAAAGGTGTACGCCCCCGAGATTGGATTTCTGTTATCAATTGCCAGGCATCAGATGCAAATTCAGCGGCGGAGTAACTTTCACAGGGATCGCGAATATCAATCAAGTGATGCACAACGCCATCACGTTCCTCAACACCAGGTTTGGCTGTGCCAATATCAAGACCACGATAAACCAAGGCAGAATCGACACTGATGATCTCTGCCGATAAGGCCTTGGCCAAGCGCGTCGATAAAGCCGTCTTGCCCGTTGCAGTCGGCCCCAATAGAAAGAGGATCACCTGAGAGCCGAGATTCGTTAGCGACCACGCATGAACAGCTTGTCGAGATCATTCATCGCCAAGCTTGTCCAGGTGGGCCGACCGTGATTGCATTGACCACTATTCGGCGTAGATTCAATCTGCCTCAACAAGGCATTCATTTCGCTCAAACTCAAGGTCCGATTGGC
>CAZQOI010000110.1:0-7610 GCA_964594905.1 uncultured Granulosicoccaceae bacterium | reverse complement strand
TGCGCGCCTCGAGGTCGCCGATTTCTGCATTTAGAGCGACGGTGTCTGTTTCGTATTGTGTTTGTAGACTTGCGAAGTCCAGCTTTGTAGAGTCGAGTTCAGCAGTGGTATCGGAGGCCGATGCCATCAAGCCCTGTATTTGCGAGCTCAGCGCTTCGACACTGGAATCCTTCTCTGAAATCGCCGCTACTTGGGTGTCCAGCTCAGCCGTAGTGGCGTCCAGCTCTCCCTCAACCGCCGCAAGTGTTTCCTGCGTGGATGCCAGCGTACCTTCTGTGACAGTCAACTTATCTTGAGTCTCGAGCAAAGCAGCCTCGGTTTCGCCAAGCGTCGCTTCGGTGCTGGCAAGAGTTTGCTGAGTCTGTTCGAGTTCCCCTTCGACCGAACCGACTCGACTCTGCAAGCTAGACACATCTGTTTGGAGACTTGACACATCTGCGGTCAAGTTATCTTTGAGCGCCTCCAGCTCTCCGATCTCCATATTCAGCAATGAAGTGTCGTTGTCGTAGACGCCGAGTAAAGTGTTGTAACTTGAGCGCGCATTCGCGAGCTCCTCAGATGACCCGGTTGAGCTACTGATCAGCGACTGCAACTGAGCGCCGACGGATTCCGCATCGGCCTGGCTAGCAGCCACATTGGCAGTCATTTCGTCCAACGCTGCTGCCTGTTCACTCATCGCGGCAGTCTGTTCGTCATATTGGGCCGTCATGGCAGCCAACTCTGACGCTTGTGCCTCCAGATTCAAGTTGGCGGTTTCAAGCGCTTCCTGTGCCGACTGAAGCTCTGCTTCCAAGGCACCGGTTGCGGCGTTGGCCTCATCGCTCAGGCTCGCTGCCTGTGTGTTCATCGCGGTGAGTTCAGATTCCAACTCCGCGATCCTTGTGTTCAGACCAGCTTCGGAATCAGTGGCTGCACTCAGCAGTGATTGCGCATTGGCGTTGTTACTGCCGAGATCTGCGACTTCCGACTCTAGAGCAGCAACTTGCTCACGCAGACTTGTTAGTTCGGTTTCGCTAGTGGACAACGATTCGGCGAGAACATCCCGCTCGCTTTGAAGATTGAACACCGAACTCTTGTAGGAGTCGACATCTTTTGTCTTTGCCTCTACTTCGCCGAGCAATTGAGTGCGTTCTGCGCGCACCGCGTCTAAGCGATTACCCGTCTTGGATTGCGCTATCCACGCGCCAAGCAGTCCAAGTAGAGCGAGTGCGGCAAGTACAAATTTCAACTGATACGAAGACTTGCTTGGAGCAGTTTCGAAGTCTCTGAACATGAGTCGGATTTCCGGTGACTGTACTAAGGTGAAAAAGAATATATCCAACGCTATCCTAGCGAAAATGAGACTCCGCCACAATCTCGCTAAGCGTTAAAAAATCAATCTATAACTTTGCATTACAAGGATTCGGTTACACTTAACCTTTATGTGACTTATTGTGAAACTTTACCTGTGCGTGTTCATCTTAGTGCTTTGGGATGTCGGCTGAACGAGGCCGAGCTCGAACAGTGGGCCAACCACTTTACAGCAGCCGGAGATATCGTCACATCTGACATCGAATCAGCAGATGTCATGGTCATGAACACCTGCGCAGTCACCCGCGAGGCTGTTAGAAAGTCTCGTCAGAAGCTACAACGCCTACAGCGTGACAATCCAGGTGCAAAACTGGTCGTAAGTGGTTGCTACAGCACGTTGGAATCTCCTGACGCCTTGGCGGAGCTAGGCGTCGATCTGGTCGTCCCAAACACCGAAAAAGAAGTACTGGTAAGGCTGACGCGCGACGCTTTTGCCAATCAATCCATGCCAGCCAGCGCAACGCTGCCAGCCGAGGCAGCCCTGTTCAAACGAAATAGGCACCGCGCCTTTATCAAGATTCAAGATGGTTGCCGTTATCGATGCACCTTTTGCATAGTCACGGTGGCTCGGGGTGCTGAACGAAGTCGCAGCATCGAGGATATCTGCAGCGAGGTCAATGCCCTGCATGATGGCAATATCAAAGAAATAGTTCTGACAGGCGTCCACGTAGGCGGCTACGGGTCAGACATCGATGTCAATCTAGCGAATCTCGTCCAAGCGCTATTGACCGAAACAGATATTCCACGCATTCGCTTTGCCTCGGTTGAACCCTGGGATCTGTCACCAGAGTTTCTGGAGCTCTTCGCTGACCCGAGAATTCAGCCGCATATGCATTTGCCACTACAAAGCGGCTCAGATACCGTCCTGCGACGTATGGCAAGGCGCTGCAAGACCGCTGAATTTGCGCAACTGACGGACGAGTTACGCCGATCTATCCCTGGGTTCAACGTCACCACCGATATTATTGCGGGCTTCCCTGGTGAAACCGATGAAGAGTGGCAAGAATCGCTTGAGTTCATCAAAACCCAGAACTTCGGCCACATTCACGCCTTCACCTATTCAGAACGAGACGGCACAAAAGCCGCGAATTTACCTAACCCGGTCCCCATTGCTATGCGTCAGTCTCGCAATCGTGAACTGCATGAGATTGCAAGAGCGTCGAAATTCACCGAGGTGGCTAAATGCGTAGGCCAGACGGTTGATATTCTGTGGGAGCGCGGCGTTGAACTCACCACCAGCGGCGGCAAGACGCTGTGGAAGCACTCCGGCTACACGCCAAATTACTTTCGGGTCGAGACACTAAGTCCGGTCAATCTGGCGAATGAAATTCAATCAACGGAGCTGATCGGTGTGGGAATTCCATCCGTCGAAAATAACCTTGCTAAATCTACGGATTTAGTCGCGATGGCACCCAACACGGCAGTGCTTCGCAACGCTTGATATCGTCCACCGCACTGCAAATTGACTGAAACGAAATATTGGCATGAGTGCTGTATCGAACCTTCTACGTCAAACGGGATCAGTTCCAGTTAAAATGCTGCGGCTTATTTCCGAAAACATTGGAATAACAGAAAGTTACGACGGCTACTACCCGTGGCCACCGATCAATACTGTAATAATAAGGTATCCATGGCGACCAATCCTTCGGCAAGTGACTCCAATCTAGACCCAAACGTCGATCCGGACGAACAAGAAACCCGCGAGTGGCTAGACGCCCTTGAAGCGGTCATTGATCACGAAGGGCCCGAGCGTGCTCATTATCTGCTCGAGCGGATGATGGACAAAGCCCGTCGCTCCGGAGCGAATCTGCCGTACGACTCCAGCACCGCCTACGTCAATACGATCCCACCCCATCTGGAAATAGCCAGCCCGGGTAATAACGAACTTGAGCGTCGAGTTCGCTCGATGATTCGTTGGAACGCGACGGTAATGGTTTTACGTGCACAGCGTGATGGTTCCGATCTCGGTGGGCATATCGCAAGCTTCGCCTCTGCGGCTACCTTGTACGACGTCGGCTTCAACCACTTTTTCCACGCACCAACACCGGATCACGGTGGCGATGTGTTGATGGTGCAAGGTCATTCTGCACCAGGCATTTACGCTCGCTCCTTTATGGAGGGCCGCCTCACCGAGGAGGATCTCGACAAGTTTCGCCGTGAAGTCGATGGCGATGGTCTGTCTTCCTACCCTCATCCCTGGTTAATGCCCGAGTACTGGCAGTTCCCGACAGTATCCATGGGCTGGTGTTCTCTGACATCAATCTATCAAGCGCGCTTTATGAAGTACCTGCAAAACCGCGGTTTGGCGCACACCGATAATCGACAGATCTGGTCCTTCCTGGGTGACGGCGAAATGGATGAGCCGGAATCATTGGGAGCCATATCACTGGCGGGCCGTGAAAAGCTCGACAACCTGAACTTCGTTATCAACTGCAATCTGCAACGCCTCGACGGACCAGTCCGTGGCAACAGCAAAATCATTCAGGAACTGGAAACCTTCTTTCGTGGCGCTGGTTGGAATGTCATCAAAGTGGTCTGGGGTTCTTATTGGGATCCCCTGTTGGCGCGCGACAAGTCAGGCAAGCTCATGCAACTGATGATGGAAACCGTCGACGGCGAATACCAGAACTTCAAGGCACGCGGTGGTGCCTATACAAGAGAACATTTCTTTGGCAAGTACCCGGAGACAAAAGCACTGGTTGCCAACCTCACCGACGAAGACATCTGGCGATTGAATCGTGGTGGACACGATCCAAGCAAATTATATGCGGCCTACGCGCAAGCCGTTGCGCACACCGGTGAACCCACTGTCATTCTGTGCAAGACGGTTAAGGGCTACGGCATGGGTGAATCCGGTGAAGGCACCAATGCGACTCACCAGCAAAAGAAAATGCATATCGATTCCTTGCTGAAGATGCGCGATAGATTCGGACTGCAACTGACCGATGAACAGGTCAAGAATTACGAGTACATCAAACCTGATCCGGAAAGTCAGGAAATCAAATACATGCAGGAGCGCCGAAAAGCACTTGGCGGCTATCTGCCTCAGCGAAAGAAATTCGCAGAGCCATTGGAAGTGCCACCACTATCTGACTTTCAAGCAGTGCTTGATGGATCCGGCGATCGGGAAATGTCCACCACCATGGCATTCGTTCGCCTGCTGACCATTCTCACGCGAGACAAGAAGATTGGTAAAAATGTTGTACCGATCGTACCAGACGAAGCGCGTACCTTTGGAATGGAAGGCATGTTCCGGCAGCTAGGTATCTATTCATCTGTTGGTCAATTGTATGAGCCGCAGGATCGCGATCAGATCATGTACTACAAGGAAGACAAATCTGGTCAGATACTCGAAGAAGGGATCACAGAGGCTGGTGCGATGGCAAGTTGGCTGGCTGCAGCGACTTCCTATTCGACTCACGGCGTTAACATGCTGCCGTTTTACATTTACTACTCAATGTTCGGCTTCCAGCGTATTGGTGATCTTGCCTGGTTGGCAGGCGACATGCGCGCCTGTGGATTCATGATCGGTGGAACCGCGGGTCGTACAACGCTCAATGGCGAAGGTCTGCAACACGAAGACGGTCATTCACTTGTATTATCGAGCACCATTCCTAATTGCATCAGCTACGACCCCTGCTTCGGCTACGAAATGGCTGTGATCATTCACCACGGCATGATTCGTATGCTCGAAAAACGCGAGAGCGTTTACTACTACATCACCGCGATGAACGAAAACTATCTGCATCCAGCTATGCCAGAGGCTGCTGAAGAAGGCATCATCAAAGGTATATACAAGCTTCGTGAAGCTGGTGGCAATGATGGATCAGCGAAGAAATTTGATCACAAGGTAAGGCTACTTGGTGGCGGTACGATTTTACGCGAAGTCATAGCTGCAGCAGAGATGCTGGAGAACGAATGGAATATTGGCGCCGAGATTTTCAGTGTAACCAGTTTCAATGAGCTTGCCCGTGACGGTCTTGAAGTTGAACGCTGGAATATGTTGCACCCTAACGATACTCCTCGAATACCTTACATTACTCAGGTACTGGGGGATGGTGACGAACCGGTTGTCAGTTCCACTGACTATATGAAGTCATACTCTGACCAGGTGCGTGAGTATGTACCAGCAACTTTCACGGCTTTAGGTACTGATGGCTATGGTCGATCCGATACCCGCGAAAAACTACGCGAATTCTTTGAAGTCGATCGACGCTATGTGACGGTTGCTGCTCTGCATGCTCTGTCCACTGATGGCAAGATGGATCCAGCTACTGTTGCGAAAGCCTTGCAGCAATACACGATCGATCCTGACAAGCCAAATCCAGCGACAGCTTAAGGGGACTACTATGAACGATTCAGCCCCAAGCATCGACATCACCGTGCCAGACATTGGTGACTCAGGTAGTGTCGAAGTTATCGAGTTACTGGTCACAGTTGGAGACCAGGTTGCTGTCGACGACTCACTTATCACTCTTGAAAGTGACAAAGCGAGTATGGAAGTACCCGCGAGTGCAGCAGGTACTATTGAATCACTGACGGTATCAATCGGCGATAGCGTCAGCAGTGGTGACGTTATCGGTAAGATGCAAGCGATCGCTACAAGCGACAGTGATGCAGAAGATACTGCCTCTGCTGGTAAAACCGTCGATAACAAACCAAAAGTAGATAACGATGCGGGTGCAAGTGCCAATGCAAGCACTGAGCAAATGCCTGTCGAAGCTGCCAAACCAGCGCAAACTCTAGCTTCTTCAAATCAAACGTCTCATCCATCGCACTCAGAATCCCCGACCGCGCATATCAGCGATGACAAAATGCGCAAGGCGCATGCGAGTCCAGGTGTGCGCCGCTATGCCCGTGAACTTGGTGGCGATCTATCGCTCATCAAAGGGAGCGGTCGCAAAGGTAGAATTCTCAAGCAAGATGTCACCGATTTCGTAAAGCAATCGATGGAAGGCATGCGCTCTAACTACGGCGGTAGCGGTATCGAGGGCGGAGGGGCTGGCATCCCGGCAATACCTGAGGTTGATTTCACCAAGTTTGGTGAGATCGAACGCGTTGAACTTGGCCGAATCAACAAGCTAAGCGCTCAGAACCTGCACCGCGCCTGGCTGAACCTACCGATGGTTACTCACCACGATGAAGCCGACATCACGGAAATGGAAGCCTTTCGTCAGGAACTCAAACAAGAATTCAAAGAGGGCGACGCAAAGATCACCGGCTTGACCTTCCACATGAAAGCCTTGGCCAAAACATTAAAAGCTTTTCCCAAACTAAATTCGTCCTTGTCCGCTGACGGGCAGGCACTTTTTTACAAGAAGTATATTCATATAGGTATTGCTGTCGATACACCAAATGGTTTGGTTGTTCCAGTATTTCGTGATGTTGATAAAAAGAGTGTTACCGAACTTGCTATCGAAATGGCCGACGTAAGCTCACGTGCTCGTGCGAAGAAACTCAAGCCTGATGAGATGCAAGGCGCCAGCATGACAATTTCAAGTCTCGGTGGTATCGGTGGTTCAGCGTTTACGCCTATCGTAAACCCACCCGAAGTTGCCATCCTTGGCATCACGCGTGCGCGTATGCAACCAGTTTGGGATGGTGCAAATTTTCAACCTCGACTGATGTGCCCGCTCGATCTAACTTACGATCATCGCGTGGTAGACGGCGCAGATGCCGCCCGTTTCATGGCTCATTATTTAAAAGAAGTCAGTGATATTCGCCGATTGATCTTGTAAGTGAAAACACTTACACCAATACAAACACAACGCGCATCATGAGTGAATTGCAAACAATCAAGTTACCTGATATCGGTGACATAGACTCTGTCGAAATCATTGAAGTACTCGTTAATACTGGCGACTCGATTGCTGAAGAAACATCCTTAATCACTGTCGAGAGTGACAAAGCCAGTATGGAGATCCCGTCTCCTATCGCAGGTCAGGTGACATCTGTCCTGGTTAAAACCGGTGACAAGATTTCCATGGGAAGCGATATTCTCGTCGTTGATGTAGCAAACGCATCAAATGAGACTGCCTCGGTGGCAAGCGCAGACGTGGGAGAGACTACAGAGACCAACGCAGCACAGCGCAATGCAAGCGCGGCGGTAACACCAGCGTCTGCGGTGGATACACATCCCGACGCTTACGATCTGTTGGTTCTCGGTGCAGGGCCCGGCGGCTACACGGCTGCGTTTCGTGCGGCGGACTTAGGGCTAAAGGTTGTTCTGATTGAGCGCTACCCCGATCTTGGCGGTGTTT
>CAZQOI010000109.1:0-7626 GCA_964594905.1 uncultured Granulosicoccaceae bacterium | reverse complement strand
AGCAATATTCTCAAGGACGAAACTACCATCGAGCAATTGCGAATTGGTATCAGTCACGCACAGTCACAAGACAGAGCCATTCTCGACGAAGAAACCATCGGCAGCTTGGCAAATTTGTATCGAAGCAGCATAAGCCATCTGAGTCCACGCATCATGGTCAGTGGAGACCCTAACCACCTGAACGACAATCAGACTGCATCTAAAATTCGGGCAGCACTATTAGGCGGGATTCGTTCGGTTGTTCTGTGGCGTCAGTGTGGTGGAACTCGACCAAAACTGGTTTTGAATCGTGCCGCCTATGTTCGGCATGCAGATGAATACTTGATATAAGAAACCTGAGCTTAAGAGAAATAGTCGATTTCCTCGACAAATCGATCGACCTCCGCATCCGTATTGAAGTAATGCACTGATGCTCGCGTCATGGATTCGATATTACGACGCCCAAGGTCCAGCCTGGCAGAAGGCATAAAAGACACAGACGTATTGATGCCTTTTTTGCGGAGCTTGCGGGTAATGTCTGATGGCTCTAACCCAACCTTAGAAAAAGTCACGATGCCACATTTTTGCAAGCCACGATCCTGAACTGTGACACCCTTAAGCTGACCGAGCTTGTTGCGCAGTAGATTAGCCAATGCAACCACCCGCTGCTCTATAGCGTCGATACCCAAAGCATTGGCATACCGTATAGCAGCGCCAAGCCCAACCCTACCGCCGACAAAACTCTCCCAGTTTTCAAAGCGTTTGGCATCGGGTTTGAACACAAAAGTACTTTCACCCGTCCAAGTCGCCGAATGTAGATCAATAAACGGTGGATCGATCGATTCCAAAAATTCACGTCGAACGTACAAAAAACCAGTACCACGTGGCCCACGCAGATACTTTCTACCGGTGCCTGACAAGATATCGCAATGCAGTGCTCTTACATCCAGTGGAATTTGCCCAACCGATTGACAAGCATCCAGCAGATAAATAAGGCCATGCTCTTTTGCAACGCGACCAACAGCGGCGGCTGGGTTGACCAAGCCTCCTTGGGTCGGAACATGAGTGATTGCGATAAGGCGAGTTTGCGGCGTTATCAACGACGGAATAGCATCGACATCAATCTGACCAGTGTCATCAGAGGGGATTAAATCGATATGCAAATCTCGACGCTGGGCTTGTTGCAACAGCGCGAGATAGTTCGATGCATATTCTGACTCGTGAGTCAGTATACGATCGCCTGCTTTAAGTGAAAGCCCGTAAAAAGCCATATCCCAGGCTCGGGTGGCATTTTCAATAAACGCCACCTCATCTGAAGATGCATTCAACAGTGCGGCGAGCTCTGTATAAAACGCGTTGATATTCGCCGCAGCACGATCTTCAGCCTCATAACCTCCAATCGCATATTCCAGATCAAGATGCGTTTTCACAGCATCGTATACTGGTTGCGGCATCAAAGACGCACCAGCGTTATTGAAATGCAAAAGGGACTGACAGGCAGGCGTTTCGCGGCGAACCTTCGTGACATCAATCATCGGCAAGCTTGTCCTGCCCCTTCAATTGAAGGGGCGCAAACATAAAACAAGCGGATTCACGAATCCAGTTGAATGGTTACTGGAATATCCTTGAACTTGACCTTGGCTTCATCCGCTGAATCCTGGAATTCAGCAATCTCGTTGAAGTTCAGGTAACGATAAACCTCATCACTCATCGCATCCAGATCCTTGACGTATTCCATGTATTCCGCAGGTGTAGGCAGACGTCCGAGCAAGGCTGCAACTGCTGCCAGCTCCGCCGAACTCAAGTACACAAATGCACCTTTACCAAGGCGGTTCGGGAAGTTACGCGTGGATGTAGATACAACCGTCGCCCCCGGTTTAACCCGTGCCTGATTACCCATGCACAGAGAACAACCTGGCATCTCAAGACGCGCACCAGCTGCACCAAAGATATTGTAATAGCCCTCTTCCTTTAACTGATGCTCGTCCATGCGGGTTGGCGGTGCAATCCACAAGACGGTATCAACATAAGCACCAGACTTCTCGATGAGCTTTCCGGCTGCGCGGTAGTGACCGATGTTGGTCATGCAGGAACCAATGAATACTTCGTCGATGTTTTCACCTGCAACTTCAGACAATGGCTTTACGTCATCAGGATCGTTTGGACAGGCAAGTAAGGGTTCCTTGATGTCGGCTAGATCGATTTCGATGATTTCAAAATACTCAGCATCACTATCAGCTTCCAATAGACTTGGTGCTTCCAACCACTCTTCAAGCTTACGCGCTCGACGTTCAAGTGTCCTTGCGTCGTCGTAGCCTTGATCGATCATCCAACGCAGTAGAGTTATGTTGGATGTGATGTATTCCTTCAGAGGATCGATATCGAGCTTGATCGTGCAACCACCCGCTGAGCGTTCAGCGGTTGCATCAGCCAATTCAAAAGCTTGTTCGAGTTTGAGATCCTTCAGCCCTTCGATTTCAACCACTCGACCAGAGAACACATTCTTCTTACCTTTCTTTTCAACCGTTAATAATCCTCGTTGCAATGCCGCATAAGGAATCGCATTGACCAGATCGCGTAAGGTAATGCCTGGTTGCATTTCGCCCTTGAATCGGACCAATACCGACTCCGGCATATTCAATGGCATAACGCCTACAGCTGCACCAAAAGCCACAAGTCCAGATCCTGCTGGAAACGAAATACCCATTGGAAATCGCGTGTGCGAATCGCCGCCGGTGCCAACTGTGTCTGGCAACAGCATGCGGTTTAGCCAAGAGTGAATGATGCCGTCACCAGGACGCAACGACACCCCACCACGGGTTGCCATAAAATCAGGCAGTGAGTGGTGCGTATCGACATCGATAGGCTTGGGATAAGCTGCTGTATGACAAAACGACTGCATAACCAAGTCAGCTGTGAACCCGAGACACGCAAGATCTTTGAGTTCGTCTCGCGTCATGGGGCCGGTTGTATCCTGCGACCCGACCGTAGTCATTTTCGGCTCACAGTACTGACCTGGTCGAACACCATCAACACCACACGCTTTTCCAACAATCTTTTGTGCAAGCGTATAACCCTTAGTGCTTGGGTCGTTAGCGCCAGGGCGCATGAACACATCACTGATTGGCAAGCCTAGAGCCTCTCGAGCTCGATCTGTCAGGCCACGCCCAATGATCAGCGGTATACGGCCACCGGCTCGTACTTCGTCGAGTATAACTTCGTTGCTGTATTCGAATGTTGACAACACTTCATCTGTTCCACCGCGACAGACCTTCATCGCATGCGGATAGATGTCAATGACATCACCCATTTCCATCCCATCCACGTCGCACTCGATAGGCAGTGCACCAGCATCCTCTAGTGTATTGAAAAAGATCGGCGCAATCTTGCTGCCCAAGACAAAACCACCATCTCGACGATTAGGGATATGCGGAATATCGTTGCCCATCAACCACAAGACGGAGTTGGTTGCTGATTTACGCGATGAACCGGTACCGACAACATCACCGACATAGGCAACTGGGTGACCCTTCTCTTTCAGTTCTTCGATAGTCTCCAACGGTTTGTCAGTGAAGCCTTCACGTTCAAACTTATGGAAGGCCTTGGCATGCAATGGAATGTCAGGGCGGGACCAAGCATCAACCGCTGGCGATAAGTCGTCTGTGTTGGTTTCTCCAGGTACCTTGAATACGGTAACGGTAATCTTCTCAGGGACTTCGTCGTTGGCAAGAAACCAATCTGCGTCAGCCCACGATTGCACAACGCGTTTTGCCGCCTCATTGCCACCTTTAGCTTTTTCTTGTACATCGTGAAAGGCATCGAACATTAACAGTGTATGAGACAGTGCCTCGACCGCTGTGTCGCTGAGTTCCTTGTCATCAAGTGCTGCAATCATGGGAGGAATGTTATAGCCGCCCAACATAGTGCCAAGAAGCTTTACAGCGTGTTTCTTGTCAATCAGTGGAGAGCTTGCTTCACCTTGAGCAATCGCCGCAAGAAAACCAGCTTTAACATAGGCCGCCTCATCGACACCTGCTGGAACGCGTTCCGATAACAGCTCGAGCAACACTTCTTCTTCACCCGCTGGCGGTGCCTTCAACAGTTCAACAAGTTCCGCGACCTGCTGTGCGGATAGAGGTTGTGGCACTACACCCTCCGCTTGTCGTTCAGCGATGTGTTTGCGATAGTCTTCTAACACAAGGATTTCCTCCTTACAGGAATTTCGAATTAAACATTAAATCGGTATGTGCCACCAAAGCTTAACTGGCAACACGCTTCTTTTTTGAGGGGGGCATTTCAAAATTGCTAGCGCCACCCTGAAAGACATTGACGCGCAACTGATCAAGTTCATCGCGGAGTTCAGCCGCCTTTTCAAACTCGAGATTTCGCGCGCAATCGTACATTTGTTTTTCCAGCTCTTTCATACGCTTGGTTCCGTCAGCAACCGATAACTGCTCCACCGGAGCTGGTGACTGAGACTTACCGCCACGGCGACCCTTTTGCTTACCACTCGATGAACCACCGGCTTCCATAACGTCACTGACAGCTTTACTGATTCCTTTAGGCGTTATGCCATGCTCCTCGTTGAACTCCATCTGAGTAGTCCGCCGACGAGTAGTTTCATCGATAGCTCGCTGCATTGAGCCTGTTACTGTGTCGGCGTAGAGAATAGCTCGTCCATGGAGATTTCTCGCCGCCCGACCGATCGTCTGGATCAAGGACCTTTCCGATCGAAGGAACCCCTCCTTATCAGCGTCGAGTATCGCGACCAACGAGACCTCGGGCATATCCAAGCCCTCTCGCAGTAAATTGATACCAACAACAACATCAAACACCCCAAGGCGCAGATCTCTAATTATTTCACTTCGTTCAACAGTATCGACATCAGAATGCAAGTACCGCACCTTGACGCCGTGATCCGAGAGGTAGTCGGTTAGGTCCTCTGACATGCGCTTTGTCAGGGTGGTTATCAGTACACGCTCATCACGGCTAACACGATCGTTTATCTCGGACAGAACGTCATCGACCTGGCTCCGCGCAGGCCGCACCTCGACTTCAGGGTCAACAAGGCCAGTTGGACGCACGACTTGCTGTACGACCTGGTCGCTATGATTTTTTTCGTAGTCACCTGGAGTTGCTGACACAAAAATAGTCTGTGGGGCCAGCAGTTCAAACTCTTCGAATTTCAAGGGTCGATTATCCAAAGCTGATGGCAAACGGAATCCGAAATTGACGAGATTTTCCTTTCTTGAACGATCGCCTTTGAACATCGCACCGAGCTGTGGAACTGTCACATGACTTTCATCGATAAATAACAGGCTGTCTGGTGGCAGATAGTCGAACAGGCACGGTGGTGGCTCACCTGGTTGGCGGCCTGAAAGATAACGTGAATAGTTTTCGATCCCCGAGCAGTAACCAAGCTCATGAATCATTTCAAGATCAAACTGAGTACGCTGCTGAAGCCGTTGCGCTTCTACCAACTTGTTTGCATCGTTCAGTGCCTCAAGCCTGTCGCGGAGTTCGTCCTTGATCAGGTGGGTGGCGTCTAGAAGTCGTTGTCGAGGTGTAACGTAATGCGTTTTCGGATAAACCGTCAGCCGAGGAACACGACGTGACACCTCTCCGGTGAGAGGGTCAAAGTGACTGAGACTTTCGATTTCATCATCAAATAGCTCGATACGAATAGCCTCACGCTCTGAATCCGCTGGATAGATATCAATAATTTCACCGCGGACTCGATAGGTGCCTCGCTTGAGCTCCATGTCATTACGGTTGTACTGTAGCTCCGCAAGACGGCGCAGAACATCCCGCTGGTTGATGGTCTCACCACGCTTCAGATGCAACACCATCTTGTGATACTGCTCTGGATCACCAAGGCCATATATGGACGACACGGTGGCGACAATGATGGTGTCACGCCGCTCAAATAGCGCCTTGGTCGCCGACAATCGCATTTGCTCGATATGCTCGTTGACAGAGGCATCTTTCTCGATGAACAGATCACTAGACGGCACGTAAGCTTCTGGTTGGTAGTAATCGTAATAAGAAACGAAGTACTCCACCGAGTTGTTTGGAAAGAATTCCTTGAATTCGCCGTACAGCTGCGCAGCCAATGTCTTGTTCGGAGCCAGCACAATTGCTGGCCGCTGCTGATTCTGCACAAGATTGGCAATCGTGAAGGTCTTGCCGGATCCGGTGACGCCAAGCAGAGTCTGGTACGCCAGCCCGTCCTCAATTCCGGTGGTCAAATCACGGATCGCAGCCGGCTGGTGCCCTGCGGGCGCGTAGCTCGTCTGCAACTCGAAATTTTTGGCCATGGGCATCAGGTAACTGCAATTAGCCGCTTATTGTACAACGAAGCGGTGCTTGACCCGAAAATTGCTAGCACCAACGTTGACCTGAACCGCTGACGGCACTACACTCTCGTCCGCTGTTCCCCGGTAGCTCAGTTGGTAGAGCAAATGACTGTTAATCATTGGGTCGCTGGTTCGAGCCCGGCCCGGGGAGCCATACACAGGTTTTAAGCGTCTTGGCGCTTTTACCAAATGCCCCGTCCAGCTAAAGATTTCAGACTGGGGTTTTAGTTCTAAAAGTGGGTGCATCAGATCTGGTGCACCCTTTTTTTGTCCTTGATGTTCTGGTCGGACTGGAAAATCCCAGAGCTTGGGCGATTAGCTAGAGCTAGCGTCAGCCCCATCGTCTCCATGCTCGTCAACCCCGAAATTCGCAATAAAGGGGATGCCCCTGTTTATGCACCTAAGCTTGGGCGTTCCTGCATTTTGATCTGCTGTAAGGTATCTATCCGTGTCGATTTATCAGCAGCAGGCAGATCGTTGTGAGCAAAAAAATATACCTCAAACCGCGAATCACCAAATCCATAGACGATTTGGTGCAAGAACCACATGTTCAGGAAATATATGAGCATTTGATGTCGCCGGTGTACAGCTGTATTGGGCTTTCAAACCAGGATGATCAGTTTCCTTTTTGGGTGGTGAGGCTAAGTAACAACGACATCAACAACACGCCAACATTTCTGAAGCTTTGGCAAATCGTCGACGAGACAATATGCCATGGCAATTATGAGCCCTACCATACTCTGGTAAATGCAAACAATTTTGGTGACTGCCCCATGGTGCACACTGACTTGCCACCTGATCGGAGTAAAGACTGTTACACCATCATTTACTACGCGCACCCCAACTGGGACTGTAACTGGGCAGGTGAAACGGTTGTTCTCAACGACGCTAAAAATGAGATTGTTCAGTCTGTCTACCCTCGCCCCGGGCGAATATTTGTTTTTGATAGCGCCATGCCACACGTAGCGAGAACCCCAACCAGAATCTGCTCTCAGGTGAGATTGACTGTTGCATTTCGCGTCAAACCTAAAAGCTGACCAAGAAAGTAAACTCGAGTCCAAGCGGTTCAGATCAGCGATTTGTCAGCTGACCGATCGATCTCCGGGATCTAGACGAACGTGGCTCTAGCGGATATTCGCGTCTTTATATTCGCGCCACTGCTTGTATTCAAGAAACTCCTGAAATTCAAGAAACTCTTGATACTCGGCAGAATCGATGTCGCGTTGGCGCTTCCATTTGAGAAAATCTGCAAAGTCTTGTGGGTCTATTTCAGAAGATTCAATTGAGGACG
>CAZQOI010000108.1:0-7662 GCA_964594905.1 uncultured Granulosicoccaceae bacterium | reverse complement strand
GTCACTAGTTTTTGAATATTCGCCTCACTAAGCATGCGTGGTTGAAAGCCTCGCATCATGATGGCAAGCCGTGCAGTGTCCTCCAACTCTTCTATTGCATTGCACGCAGCTTCTACATCTTTTGCTGCGACCACCGGCCCATGATTAGCTAGCATCACAGCCGAACGCTTACCTGCAAGTCCACGCAATGCTTGTCCAGCGGCTGGATCGCCCGGTATAAAAAACGGTAGCAACTTGACCTTGCCTAACTTCATGATGGCATAGGGTGTTAGCGGAGGCAGAAAATTGTCCTCGTCAACTTCAGGCATCATCGACCATGCAACTGAATGACAGGCATGCAAATGAACTACTGCACCAGCAGTAGAACGTGTGTCGTAAAATGCTGTGTGCAACGGCATTTCCTTGGTGGGTTTGTCACCATCGATTTGAACACCGTGTTTATCAAATCGGCTCAGGCGCGCAGGGTCAAGACGACCAAAGCTCGTGCCGGTTGGTGATACCAGTAAACCACCGTCGTCGCATCTTGCAGAGATGTTACCCGTACTACCACCAGTCAAACCTCTATCAAACAAGGATTTTGCCAACAGGCAGATATGCTCTCTGAGTTGAGTTTCTGTCATTGTTGTAGAGATTTCCTAGAACCACACACAGGTTTTGTTGAGCGTCTTGCCTTTCTTCAGATACTTGCGCGTCTTGCCAAGCCCCATGTCAACATCAAATACTGAACCGAGATCGATGTAGGTGTTGTCTGGGTACGCCTTGAACAGCTCATGCACCAGTATGTTTGACAGCACACCCGCAGAGAACAGAAATACCTCATTGCTCACCTTGTTATCTCGAATGTGGGTTATCAATTCCTCTTTAACTCGCGAATGGTCATCCACCCAGGAATTAACTCCTACCGTGAATTGATGTTGAACCGTAAACGGTAAACCATCGGTGTTGGCTTTTTCGTGACACACCATATTCACCGTTCTTGTCTTAAGCGCAGCAACCGTCTGCTCTCGGAAATTCTTATAGTTGGCATTCACAAAAATATTTGCCCAGGTAAGCTGATCTTCTGCTTGGGCAGAGCGCTCTTTCAATGTTAAAAAATTTTCTTTACCAACACAGCAGGGACAAGCAATACCAACAAAGTAATAGGGATCTTGGTGCACCAGTGATTCACGTAGCCTTTCGCGCTGTACTTCATGTCTGTCATCACCCGGCACGTACTGATGCTCGCCATTGTATTTTTTTGATAGATCAATACCGACACCATCAATGATCATCATTTCACCATCACCAAAACGGACCAAGGCAAAATTTGTCAGTGAGTGTAATCGTTGGTTAAGCGTGACCAGTTCTTCTGCAAACTGCTTCGTAGCAGGCAACACGGGTTCATTACGCGATGGCTTCGCGTACAGGGATTTCAGCCACTTCATTAGCGGATCAGGATTTCAGGTTTTTCCAGTCAGACCGGACGATGTAACAACATTGCGAAGCGACCCAGCTTATCCAGTGTGAGTTCGCGCATCGAATACAGATGCAAATCAGTTTTTGCAATAACAGCTTCGGCCTTTTTACGATATCGAGCCTTATGCATATCATCCAACAAGGCGAAGCCACCTGGATTCAAGTGATCAATAACCCAAGGCAAGGCACTGGCACGTACATCCATATTGCCCATATCATGGAAGATCAGATCGAATTTGAGATGAGTCTTGGCTTCAAATTCCTGCCAGTCGTAAAGGTTGTCAGTGGTTGATTTTTGTTGTTCGAGATATTCACGTGTTTTACCTAGCCACTCAACGCTGTCATCTACCGAATGTACCACTGGCGTTGGTGTGGTTTGCGCGGCGTAATCACGCAATACATAGGAACTGAAGCCACTGCCGAGATCGACCACGGATCCTGCGCCGGTGATATCTGCAAGACTGCACAACAAGGCACTGGATTCGAGCGATGCCGCCATATAATCCAGCGATACGCTAGAAATATAGTGATCATATTGCGACTGCAGAGATTGTGCATGATCCTGCATACCATCACGTAAAGCCTGCATACTGGGTATTGAGCCCAGCAGTTGCGCAATGTCGTGTCGCCCATCCCGATCAAGTTTGTACTCTCGTACTGGATGCTTGAGGCGTTTGACAGTTTGTGTCGACATGGCGTTATCCCGCTCGGCGAATATTCGCTTGGCACCATGATATACAGTCAAGCGCCGAATTTCACCTAAAAAACGGACCTTTCGCGTAAACCTTTGTCTCGACAGGCTAAGCTTTGACCATGAGCTATACAACACTATTCAAGAGTCTGATCCAAGATCGAATCGTGGTCATCACCGGCGCAGGTTCTGGTATTGGCCGAGCGGTGCTTGCCGCATTCCTGGATTCAGGCGCTACCGTCATCGCTCATCTTGGTCGGCAGGATCATGGCCTCACGGACAACCACCAGCTAAAGGTCACGACCGGCGACTTCACCAAGACAGAAGATCAGCTGGCCTTTGTCAGGTTTGTAAGCTCGCATACAGATCGAGTCGATGTGCTGATCAACAATGCAGGAACCATGTTCGGTCGCTTTCCAGCGGATACGCTGAGTGAAACTGACTACGCCAATATAGTCAGTCTCAATCAGGATTCAGTTGTCCGTGTCACGCGCGCAATGATTCCCCTTTTGAAAAAATCAGGCGACGCATCAATCATCAACACCGTGTCAATTTCGGCGAGCACTGGAGGTAGTCCTGGCTCCGCAATTTACTCGGCTAGTAAAGCATTTGTGTCAACCTATACAAGAGGGTTAGCGCGAGAACTGGCGCCTGATGGTATTCGCGCCAATGCCGTCTCACCAGGTGTTATTGATACCGAATTTCATGAGCGCTACTCAAGCAAGGAAAAACTTGAGAACACGCGCAAGCAAATACCCTTGCAAAGACTAGGTACCGCAGAAGACTGTGCGGCGAGCTTTCTATTTTTTGCAGCCCCAGAATTATCCGGCTATATCACGGGGCAAGTGCTGGAAATCAATGGTGGTCAGCGTTAGGCGATGAACTAGCGAGGAGATAACCCGCAACGGCAAGAAGGCAACACGCACTTATAACGATAAACAACCAGTAGTCTGCATATGGCAGCATATATCCGACGATAAGTGTACAAAGCACACCACAGAACATTTGTGCGCTGCCTGTTAGACCAGAGGCGGTTGCCGATAACTCAGGACGAATGCTCATTGCCAGAGACACCATATTAGGCAGTGACATGCCATTACTGATCGCGATGATATTCATTGGCAAAAATAATGCAATTGGGTGTTGCCAACCACTCAAGACCCAGAACAAAACAGTGCCACCTATTAAAGGGATCAACCCAAGCTTGATCATACGCACCGCCCCTACTCTTACCGAGAAACGTCCAGCGATCAGATTCCCTGATAGATAGCCAATAGCAACCATCGCAAACCAGATACCGTACTGCGAAGCGCTAAGGCCTCGGCTCTCCATCGCCACGAATGGAGCGCCAGCAAGAAACGTAAAGTAAACACCTACCGCACCCGCATGCAAAATCATATACCCCTGAAATCGTCGCGAATTAAGTAGTTCAAAATAAGGGCGAGAGACTTTGCCGCGATCTTGTTCAACGACCGATAGCTGACGCGCTTTTAAGGTCTCGTATTGAAAACTATAGGCAAGCAATACAAGCAAACAACCAAACACCGCAAGGCCCACATAAATCAAACGCCAATTGAAGTTATCAGTAATCCAGCCACCAGCAGCTGGGCCAAACAAAGGCGCTACCATCATCGCTGTGGTCATGTAGCCGATCATGCTCGCAGCCTTGTCAACTGGATAGATGTCTCGAACAATGGTGCGTGGTAAAAACATGCAGACCGCACCACCAAAGCCCTGTATGAATCGATACAACAGCAACATCTCCATCGAGGTCGCCGTTGCACACAAGGCGCTGCCCACTGTAAATATCATCAAAGCCGCTATCATGATCGGTCGGCGTCCAAACCGATCAGCCAACGATCCAAGGATAAGTTGCGAAACGAATATCGCGACCAGGTACACAGTGACTACGGCCTGCACTAATGCATAACTCACCGAAAATTCCTGCATGATGACGGTGTTTGCAGGCAGCACGCCGTTTAGCGTGACAGGTCCTATGGACGATATGCCAATAAGTACCAGTAGCAGAAGCCGACCTATCGTTTCAGCCGAATCAGATTCAGTCTTGAGAGTTTCGTTCATGCTGACGAATCGCTCGACCCGTCTCTCTTTTCAATGTCAGACATGATGGTGAGTGTGCGTTCCGCCATCTCAAGATGCAAACGTTCAACCATACGACCGTTGATCTGAACAACACCGGCCTGTTGATGCTCTGCCAGGGCAAAAGTTGCAACGATCTCCCTGGCCTCACTCAATTGTTCATCTGACGGTGTCCATGCTGCATTAGCAGCGGCAATCTGTGCTGGATGAATCAAGGTTTTGCCATTCATCCCCATCATGACACCTGCATGACATTCCGTCGCAAACCCATCAGCATCCTTGAAATCACTATAGATACTGTCGAGTATCTGCAAACCATAGGCTTTGGCTGCAACAACACAATGCATCAACCAAGGTAAAAGATAGTGTCTATCACGAGTTAAAGGCATACCCGCCAAGCGCATAAGATCATTGCTACCGACAATGAGCCGTGTCAGACGTGAATGCTGCAAACTACTTGCAGCAATATCCTCAATATGTAAAATCGATAAAGGTGATTCAATCATCGCCCAGATTTCACATTCGAGTGAATTGGCATCAAGCACTTGACTGACACTGGCCATGTCTTCTGCTGACTCGATCTTGGGCAAAACAAGCACATCGGGTTTGCAGGCGACAAAGGCTATTAAATCATCCGCATGCCATTCAGTACCTACCGCATTGACCCGCAAAGCTCTGAGCGTTGAGCCATAGTCCTGCTCTGTGAGCGCAGTGACTGCAGAGCGTCTTGAAATTTCTTTGGTCTCTGTCGACACCGCGTCTTCAAGATCAACAATTACCGCATCACAATCAAGCGTTGGCCCCTTGGCTAGTACTCGCTCATTGCTCGCCGGCATGAACAAAGCACTTCGACACAATGGTAAGAGAGAGGCATCATTCATGAATTTCTTTTCCGTCTGCGGTTTAACAAGTACACCATAGCGCCACCCACTATTAGACCCCAGAAAGCACCGCCTATGCTCAAGAGAGTCAAGCCAGATGCTGCGAAGAGAAATGTCACTGCCGCGGCTTCGCGATCTTCTTCGATCGCAAATGCCGACACCAGAGCATGCGTAAATGAGCCAAGCAGCGCCAGCCCGGCGATAGCTTGTACGATTATCTGTGGAAGCAGTGTTACCAACAGACTTACCACCCCTGCCAGCAAGCCTATAAACACATAAGCGAATCCTGCGGACAATGATGCCCAATAGCGACGCTCTGGATCAACATGCGAGTCCTTCCCTGCCATTAACGCTGCAGTAATAGCCGCAAGATTGATGGCATGCGCGCCAAACGGCGCAGCAATTAAACTAAAAAAACCTGTGTTGCTAATGACCGGCCCGGCTTTAGGGGCATAACCGTTGGCCCTCAGCACTGCAATACCTGGCACGTTTTGCGATGCCATGGTGACGACGAATAACGGAATTCCGACACTGACCAAGGCGTCAATCTCGAACGTTGGCATTATCAGAACAGGCTTCGGCAGTAGCGCTTGTGCAAATGATGAGGAAAAATCGTCGGGTACACCAACGTAGGTAATGACGATAGGCAGCAACACCAAAAAAGCCGCCGGCACGGCGAGCAAGCGGTTGAATCGCCCAACGATGTACCACGTTAGTACAACCGGCACAGCCAGCACGGTCTCACTTGCGAGCGCTTGCACCGGCGCGAGACATATCATCAACAGGACACCTGCCAGCATGGCATTCGCCAGACTCGACGGAATAGCTTCTATCAATCGACCAAGCGGTCTGAACACACCGGCAATGATTAACAGAACGGCACTGAATAAATAGGCCCCAACAGCCGCGTTAACACTCGACAATGCCGCGCCAGAAGAAATCAACAAAGCTGAGCCCGGTGTCGACCAGGCGACGCCTATCGGGATGCGGTAACGCCAAGCCAACAGGATGCCGGACACACCCATACCAATGCTCAGCGCCATCAAACCAGATGCAGCTTCCGCCTCTGTCGCGCCAGTTGCCCTGAAGCCTTCCAATACGACGGCGAAGGATCCAGCAAAGCCGACAACTGCTGTAAGCAAGCCCATGCCAATAGCAGATATCGAAATATCATTGAAACGGGCTTGTTGTGCATCTGAATTCACGGCGACACAGTACACTAAGCACATTTACAAAGGCGGCAAAAGAAATGCACATACTGGTAGTTGGTGGCGGCGGTCGAGAACATGCACTCGTGTGGAAGCTCAGTGCCTCACCAGTGGTTACGCGTATTTCAGTTGCCCCCGGTAATCCGGGTACCGCAGCGGAACCTAAAACCAGCAATGTCGATATCGCCGCTGACGATATTCCAAGCCTCCTGAACTATGCGAAAACGCAGGACGTCGCGTTAACGGTAGTCGGTCCTGAAGCGCCACTGGTGCTCGGTATCGCCGATCAGTTTCAAGCAGCTGGCCTGTCAATCTTTGGTCCTAGCGCCGCTGCTGCACAACTGGAAGGCAGCAAAGCCTTCGCCAAGGCATTTATGCAACGCCACCAGATACCCACAGCGGCACATGCAACCTTCGATAACGCGGATGAAGCCATCGCCTGGATCAAGCAACGCGGCGCGCCAATTGTCATCAAGGCCGATGGTTTAGCTGCAGGCAAAGGTGTGGTTGTTGCCCAAAGCATCGAAGAGGCAAACGATGCCGTGCACGCAATGCTCGGTGAACGCCGCTTTGGTGATGCCAGCGCAACGATTGTTATCGAAGAATTTCTTGAAGGCGAGGAAGCCAGCTTTATCGCTATTGTCTCAGGAACTGACTGCTTGCCACTAGCCACCAGTCAAGATCACAAGGCGCGCGATGAAGGCGACCTGGGTCCGAACACCGGAGGCATGGGCGCTTACTCCCCCGCGCCGGTTGTCACTGACGAGGTTCATGCACATGTGGTTGCCGACATCCTGCAACCGACAATCAATGCACTGGCCACAGACGGCATGCCTTTCACAGGCTTTCTCTATGTTGGTCTGATGATCGACAACACTGGCAAGGCACGTGTTGTTGAGTACAACGTTCGACTTGGCGATCCAGAAACACAACCGTTAATGATGTGCCTCGATTCAGACCTGTTGCCCCTACTCGCGGCAGCGGTTGACAATACCTTAGCTGAGCAAACGGCCAAGTGGCACGAAGGCAGCGCTATCGGTATCGTGCTGGCTGCTGGTAACTACCCCGAAGGTAGTAGCAAGGGCGAAGTAATAACTGGCGTGAACGCAGCAAACGATAACGGTTGCAAGGTGTTTCACGCAGGTACAAGAATCAGCGACGGAGAGCTACAAACCTCCGGTGGGCGCGTTATGTGTGTAACAGCACAAGCAAATACCTTAAGCGATGCAAAAGCACTTGCCGACAAAGGTGCAGAAACCGTTCAATGGAAGGATCGACGCTACAGAGGCGATATCGGCTATCGAGCCATCGCCCGAGAACGCCAAGC
>CAZQOI010000107.1:0-7712 GCA_964594905.1 uncultured Granulosicoccaceae bacterium | reverse complement strand
CAGCAACTCGGGTTTTCGCTGGCGCAGATCAAGGAGCAGTTGTCGAACTTACCGGATCAGCAAGCGCCCACTCAAAAAGACTGGGCGAAAATGAGTAGTCATTTCAAGCGTGATATCGATCAACGCATTGATGATCTGACACAACTGCGGGATAAATTAAGTGGTTGTATCGGGTGTGGCTGTTTGTCCCTGAAGGCTTGCCATCTTTATAACCCGGATGATCGGGCTAAAGGTTTGGGTTCCGGACCGAGATTTTTGTTAGGCGATGATTCGTCTGATGTGCTCTAAGACCTAAGTGGCCTTCGGTCGCGGCGATCAACATCGTTTCAGTTTTCTCGTAACCATTGAACTAATTATTATGTCAAGAGCAGCTTTCATGCTTTTGCGCAACTCAACTCGACATCAATTCAGGCATCCACCCTAGACCTTCATCAGTTCCTGCCAGGGGTTTGTATTCGGCGCCCAAGTATCCAGTCCAACCCATATCATGAATTGATTTGAATACGTTTCTGTAGTGAACTTCTCCTCGATCCGGTTCTGCACGCTCTGGAACTGACGCAAACTGTATATGGCCAACATAGGGCAGGGAATCTTTTAGTCGACGAACCAGATCGCCTTGCATGATTTGTATGTGGTAGCAATCGAACATGACTTTCAGATTATCCATACCGACAGAATCAATCGTGCTGATCGCGTCGTCTATTGTGTTCAGATGATAGGACGGGGCATCGTAGTGATTCAATGGCTCAATCAGTATGGTGATGTCGTGAGCACTGGCTAGGGAGCAGGCATACTTCAAGTTGTCGCGAAACGTCGATTCGGCGCATGCATCACGTGATGTTTTTCCTGCCATCACATGTACGTTGCGACAATTGATTGCAGCCGCATAGTTGACCGCTTCATCGATAAAAGCGCGAGCTTCTTCTTCTCGTCCAGGTATGGCAGAGAGCCCGTTGTCTCCGGCCTCGACATTACCGCGTTGGGTGTTGATCCCGAGCATCGGTAGCTGAGTCATGTTCAAGGCGGCCTTGATATCAGCAATCGCGTATTCGTAGGGGAAGTGTGCTTCAACAGCACCAAAGCCTGCAGATGCAGCCTTGTGAATAGCATCTGGCAATGAAAGTTCTGTCCAAAGAAACCCCAGGTTGGCGGACAGAGTCGGGTAACTGTCAGTCATAGTGTGTATTGAAGCCAATAGTCTGCAGAATCGTTAAACTATCATAGTGGAATTTGTTGAGTGCCTGACGACTGCTTTAAAAGGAGTCTGGCCCTAACTGCGATTTTTCTAAACATGGCTAAAACAACGTGGCGACCAATCGAATCTGTTTTGGTCAAGGTCATCGGTATCGTGGTGTATCGAGGGCGCTTGCTCGCGGCCGAAATTCTCGATGACAAAGGTCGGGTCAAGGGTGTGCGGCCGCTTGGTGGCCGAGTTGAGCGTGGTGAAACGCGGGAAGACGCCCTACATCGTGAATTTGACGAAGAACTCGGTTGTGCGATCAGCTTGCATGGTAATTGGCGAGTGTACGAGAATATTTACATGCACCACGGTGTGGTTGGCCATGAGTATTTATTTGCTCGGAACGTGTCCTTGCTCGATGCGTCTCTACATGCACAGGAACATATCGTCTTCTCCGAGGATGGCGGCATGGAAGTCTCTGCACGCTGGTATGATTTGAAAAATTTGCAGCAAGGAAACCCCGCACTTTTTCCAATAGAGCTATTGAAGGACTTGACGGTTTAGTTCGGTTCTTTGTCTCTTCGCTTAATCCCAGTCTGGTGCCCAGGGGACGAGGTTTTTATCAACGATTCGAAGCCCTTCCTGACCAAGTGCATCGATTCTGTGTATGTCGACGTTGGAAAGCGTGAACTTCATGATGTCGAAATTCGCTTCGAGGTTTTTGCGTTTTGTTGACATAGCGTTGACATTGACACCTTTCTGCAAGATCCAGCGTAGAACAATTTGCGCGGCCGTCACGTCGTAGTGTTCAGCCAGTTCGTTGAACAAGGGGTAGTCGAATACCTTGCCACGAGCGACTGAGCAATATGACGATAACGGGATGCCAGTCTCGCTAGAGGCTTGGAGCAACGTTGATTGATCAAGTAATGGATGAAATTCGACTTGATTGGTGACGAAGGATTCCTCCTGTATACCGGCAATTTTTCGAAGCATCGCTGATGTGTAATTACTCACGCCGATATGTGTGGTTAAGCCTCGCTGCCTGGACTCTTGCAGTAATTCTATCGACGGACTTATGTCATCGTTTCCGGGAGGCCAGTGCACGAGCAACACATCGAGCTTGTCGATCTTGAGCTCAGTTAATGACTGCTCGACCGATGAGAAAAACGATTCTTTGGTGAATTTATCGTGTGGCACCTTGCTGGTGATAAGGAGCTCATTACGTGGAATACCTGCGGTGCTGAGTACGCTGCCAATTTCCGCTTCGTTGGCATACAGTTGCGCGGTATCGATGGCCCGATAGCCGACGTCCAACGCTATCGTCAACGCTTCTTTGAGTTCATTACCTTTGAGCGGGAAGGTGCCGAAACCGCGTTGCCAGATGCCTTGATAAAAAGGTGATGTCATTAAGTTGTTCCGCCTGCGTAAAGACAGGCGGAACCATAACACCGAATGGTGTAGCCTTACTGTCGGCGGAAGACGCGGACGTAATCGATTTCGAGCGCTGGGTTGTTGAAATTGTTCAGATCGTTCTGGTTGGGGAAATGATTGTTGCCATCACGACCGAGGCCACCAGAATTGGTTGGAAAGTTTGTCCATTCACCACCCATCGCCAGGTTGAGGATTAAATACAGTTCTTCATAATCCACATTACCATTGTTGAGTTGGCTGACTTGCTGTCCGTCGATAAACCACTTGACTTGGCCTGGTTCCCATTCGACTGCGTAGGTGTGGTAGTCCTGACTGAAATCAGTGCCGTTGTAAAATTGTCCTGTTGGGCTTGGTGTCAGGAAGTGAGGCGTACCAAATTCGAATGCACGTACACCGGTGTTGTAGTGGAAAGAGTTATAGATATACCAAGGCGCATGACCCAGGTTTTCCATGATGTCGATTTCCGAGCGTTGCGTGTTTTCGTATGAGCGACGCTGGTGATGTAACCAGAATGCTGGGAAGGTACCGACATGGCTTGGGATTTTTATGCGTGCTTCAAAGTAGCCGTATTTCTGAGTGAACTTGTCATAGGTAGTCAGCGCACCAGATAGAAATGTTTGTTGGCTGGATATCTCGACAAGGTTGCCGTAAGCGCGGTTGCCACTGTTGTTCTGCAATGGATTCTTGATTGCACGAATAGCCAGCCGGTTGCCGTCAAGTTCAAACGGATTGTATTGCGGAACAATTCGGTTTAAATGTTCCTGGTCGCCGCTGAAGATATTTACGTAGAACTGATCTTCACCGTTAATGACTCGGTATTCATAACGCTCGCCGTTGTACTCGCCGTCCCAGCGCAGCTGAGTGTTCCAACGTTCCTGATTCAAAGTGCTGTTATCAAACTCATCACTGAAGCTCAGCTCGTACCCAGGTTTTTGATAGACCTCAGGGTAATTCCACGAGCTGGGATCGATCCTGCCGCTGTCGTTATTTGCAGGAGCTGGATTGGTTCGCGTGACTACAGGGGTTGGGTCATCGTTTTGCGGGACATTATTGGATGATGAATTGTTGTTGCTATCTGCGCTGTTCGCTAAGTAGACCTTGAGCGTTTCAGATTGCCAGAAGTAGTTCCAGTTTGCATCGATGGCTTTGATGGTCAGCGAGTGATCACCAACCCAGAGGTTTTCACTGACGTAGTTATTGGTTGTCAGTTGGCCTACGTTGTTGCCATCAACGATGACATCGAAACGCACGGCGCTATCGGGCCAGTCCCATTCCCATTGAATGGCACCCGGTCGGACCTCGTATCCTCGGAGTTCAGCATTGGCAGAACTAGTGGTGTTGCTCGTATTGTTCGAGCTGTTGTCAACGTTATTGCTGCTGCCACCATCACCACCGCCATTGACGAAGATTCTGGCTGTTTGCGACTGTGATGAATACTGCCAGTTACCGTCGATAGCTTTGACGGTCATGGAGTGGTCGCCCACCCACATATTCTGGCTTTCGTAAGAATTGCTCGTGGTTTGTCCGACGTAGTTGCCATCAACGATGATGTCGAATCGAATAGCGCCATTCGGCCAGTCCCATTCCCATTTGACAACACCAGAACGGATTTCCGTTCCTCTGGGGTTGTTGGGGGGATCAATGGCGAAAGCGGAAGAGGCGAAGCTGAAAACAGAGGCGATTAAGACGATGGATCTGAGTAGCATGATTTACCTGATGTTTCGGTTGAACTCTCTTGAGCAAATGATCAAATTGATCTTGCTCAGACCACAGCCCCAACAACGAGGCCAACGAGTTTTTTGCTGAACAGAAGTCTAAGAAGACGGGCCTGTTTCAACAGCGCAAAGTGTATGTCATATGGTTGTGCTTTCCGAGTGCCTAAGGCTTGTTTAATCATTAAGATCCATACACAAAGCAACTAATCGGGGCATTTAATTGCACAGCGGAAATTTAAAAAAACACCCATTTTTTTAGGCAAATTCGTTCTACGACGTAAACGACAAACCCGATCATGATTGCCGGTAATGTTGTTCATGCGTGTTTGCAGAAATTGTCACACACACATTTTTTGTTTACCCCATCACAGTTATTCGCACTCGGATTTTTCATTTAAAGTCTTAACTGAATTAAGGCTGAAAAAGACTACGCATTAAAGTGCGTGAATGAGCGCTTTATTGATCGTATGACGATTATCGAAAACCAAATCTGCTGTTAAAAAAACAAATCTTTTGCGTGTTTACTTGAGGGCATCAGTGAAAAATCTACTCACGAGATCTTGCTATTGATGAGCTTTTAAATAATCCTGGAACAACAGATGTTCCAAAGATCTGAGGGGTTAGTTGATTTAAATAATTGATTTTGAAGAATAATAATCGTGAATTACTCAGCAGAAACATATCTGTGCTGGCTAATTTGGTCTAAATTCACTGTTAACCGGGGCCGCTAACCAGCAGCTCAACTGCAAATGGATCTGGCTCAGGTCCTCATTGGAATCGCCTGTGAGTAAACGAACATTGAGACTCTTTCCTGCTGCCTTGCTGCTGATTGCCTGTAGCGGATGTGTGGTTGGAACTGCTGTTAGCGTGACCAAGGATGTTGTCGTTGGAACCGTCGACATCGCAACCGACGTCGTCGGAACTGCGGTGGACGTTGTAAAACCCGGCAAGCGTAAGAAGTGAGTCAGATCAATCACACCCGGAGACAGGCTCTTAAGTCTCTCGGAGGGGTAATAGTTGGGGTTACCGCTACGTCCATGCCTGGAGTGTCGAGCGCCAAAGCACTCGCTGCCGCTAACGTTTCTGAGACTGAATTGCAGCCTTTTCCGCCGGTTGTGCCACGTCAGGGTGAGTTGAAAGTATCTCTGGTCGATTCTCTGGATTTCACGCAAAGCACTTTATTGATCAGTAATATCAGCGATTCGACGCTAAGGCTATCGTCACTATTGCCCGGCAATATCATCGTACTTGGCTGCAATTTCGACTGCCGTCAGGCCTTGGCAAAGGGACCGATTACGCTCGCTCCCGGAAAGACGTTCACAACAAAAGTTTCCTCGAGCCCGCTCTCTGAAAATTCAGACGGTATCGTTGAATACCTTGATGCTAATGAATCATTAAGCCATTTGGCGTTGGGGTCGCGAGTGGTTTCGCTTGGCGGATTCATGGTTGGCGACGCAGCCGTGCTTTACAACGACAAAGTGCCTGAATCTGGAGAGTTGCAGCTAGCCTGAGCCGCTACACTTCGCTCTCTACGAAGCGATCAAAGGTGGTCCAGTCAGGCATGCGCACAGGCAAACCACCCAATATTGTAGTGATCATGGCAGACCAGTTGGCCCCCCAGTTTTGCGGCGCCTATGGTCACCCACTTGTGCAGACCCCGCACATGGATGCATTGGCAAGCACCGGCACTCGTTTCGATGCGGCCTATTGCAATGCGCCGCTATGTGCTCCCTCTCGATTCTCTTTTATGTCCGGTCAGCTGGTAACTAACATTGCAGGCTATGACAACGCGAGTGAATTTCCAGCGTCTATCCCAACCTTCGCCCACTATCTTCGGCTTATGGGTTATCGCACCTGTTTATCCGGGAAGATGCATTTTGTCGGTCCAGACCAGTTGCACGGTTTTGAAGAGCGATTGACCACAGATATCTATCCATCAGATCACGCCTGGACGCCCGATTGGGAAATGCCGGATGAGCGTATCGACAAGTGGTATCACAATATGGAATCGGTTCGTGAAGCAGGCGTAGCGGCGACCACCTTTCAGATCGAGTACGACGAGGAAACCGCGTTCTTTGCGCGACGCCGTATCTTTGAATATGCCATGAACGACACGACACCATTTGCAATGGTGGTGAGTTTTATTCACCCGCACGATCCCTATGTTGCTCGTCCGGAATGGTGGGATCTGTATGAGCATGATGCTATCGACATGCCACAAACTGGTCCGGCTGATGACCCGCATACCAAGCGTTTGATGAAAGGTATAGAAGCTGATCAGGTAGCGGTCACTGATGAAGAGATTCGAAATGCCCGTCACGCTTACTATGCCAACACGAGTTACTTTGACAGTAAGGTTGGTGAAGTCGTCAAAGCACTTGATGAAGCCGGTTCACTGGAAAACACAATCGTTATAGTGACGTCCGATCATGGCGATATGTTGGGCGAGCGCGGTCTCTGGTACAAGATGAATTTCTTCGAACACTCCGCTCGTGTGCCTTTGATTGTCAGTGGTCCGGGTATCCAGCAGAACACGATAGATTCACCCGTGTCACTGGTTGATCTACTACCGACGTTTTTGTCTATTGGGAGTTCGACGGGCAATGCAGAGCCAACACCTGGCATGCCGATAGACGGTCATACACTTTGGCCACTGTTGACTGGACAAGATGACTTAAGCCAAGAAAAGAATACTAAGAAAAACACGGTATACGCAGAGTATTGCGCTGAATGTGCCAGCCATCCAATACTGATGATTCGGCGTGGTAACTATAAATATATTCATTGTGATATCGATCCTCCGCAGCTGTTTGATGTTGTTGCTGATCCGATGGAGCGGCAAAATCTGGCTGAGTCAGACGCGCATAAAACACTCGCTGCTGAGTTTGCCTCTGAAGTCAAAGAACGTTGGGATAGCGATGCGATTCGTCTTAATGTACTCGCCACACAACGCCAACGTCGATCTGTTCATGCGGCAATGGAGGCTGGGTTGCTTGCCTCTTGGGACTACCAACCAGTGCGTGATGCATCACAGGAATTTGTTCGAAATCATATGGATTGGACAGTGGCCGCTGAGAAGACTCGGTTTCCGCCATTCTCACGAAAGTAAACCTCAGCAAATTCTAGAAACCTGCAACAGATTAGTCCGCAGGGTTTGCGTATGATTTACCGGACCGTCGCCGCTGCAACCTGGCGTGACGGAAGAACCTGAGTGAATCGAAAACGTGAAAACCTGCATCGCTGTTCTGTGCCTTTTATTGGCCTCTTGTGGCGGTAGTCAACCGGTTGAACCAGAAGACCCTAATACGGATTCAACAGGTCTTATGCAGGATCCTGCTCAACTGCTTGAGCCGGGGTCTGGCGGTGAGGATCCAGACAATATAGTT
>CAZQOI010000106.1:0-7712 GCA_964594905.1 uncultured Granulosicoccaceae bacterium | reverse complement strand
ACGATACGGCTTGGTAGCATGTAAGTGGCCAGATGTTTTTTCAGCTCAAAATTAATCTCTTTTTCAGAAATTTCGCTTACCGCTGAATACACCATGACAATCTCCTCTTCGATTTGAGGATTGTCCATCCCGAATACCGCACATTGTTGTATCTGAGGAAGATGCTTAGCTACGACTGACTCAACCTCATAGGGTGACACTCTAAAACCGCTGGTCTTGATCATATCGTCGCGTCGATAGACGAAATAGAAATAGCCTTCTTCATCCTTGTACACATAGTCACCTGTCGCAACGACAATTTCGTCAGCCAACTGCCCTTCCAGATCAAGCACATCACTAAGTATCTGGACAGATTTAAACCTTTCCGCTGTGTCTTCAGGCGCATTCCAGAATCCACGATAGATATAGCTACCCCTGTGTATCAGCTCGCCAATCTCCCGAGGGGCGCACTCCCGCCCTTCTTCATTGATCACGTAAAGCTCAACATCTGGAATTGCTTTTCCTATTGAATCTGGTCGAATCTTTATCTGCGATGGTTCAAGGAAGGTTGAACGAAATGCCTCAGTGAGACCGTGCATGGAATAGAAACGCGCATTTCTGAATGTTTTCTCACAATCGCCAATCATTCGTTCTGTTACGTTTCCACCGGATGATGTAATCGTGCGGACCTTATCAAACAACTCAACATTGGGTGAGGTGTACAAGTCCTCATCAAATATCTGTGCAATATTGACAGGCATTAGTGGGAGAACAGTGACACCATCATTTATCAAATGATTGAAAAAATCATCAGGCAGAATGAATCGATGAAGAGCCAATGTGGCTCTGTTCATCAATGAACAGAAAATTTGATTCAGTCCGTAGTCAAGATTAAAAATGAGCAACCCGGATATAACATCGTTCTCATTCAATTCTAGATACTGGGTAACCACACGGGCAGAATCGATTAAATTTCTGTGCGATATTACGATACCCTTTGGTGTACCCGTCAGCCCAAACGAATACGTGATGACAGCATTATCATGGCCGTTGATATCCAAACTATATGGCTTGTTGTAGTACTTGAATATTTCTTCAAAGGATGGAATATCCTTATCAGTAGTTTCCATGGAAATCACATGGCCATCAAAACTGATCTCCTCAATACTCTTGAGTTTGAGCTTATCTGTAATGATGCACTGAATACCACAATCCTTGATGATGTACTGAACTTGTTCAGGCTTCAGTAACCGTGTTAACGGTACAAGGATGTAGTCTGTAGAAAGAATCGCTAGTATGGCAATTACTTGCGATACATTTTTATTCGCATAAATACCGACTCGCGTTCCCTTTGGCAGATCTAACTCTGACAAATACAGGGCAACCTGATTTACCTTCGATAACAACTCAGCGTAGTCGAGTTGCTGATCATTGTGCACAAGCGCTATCTTGTCTGGATGAGATTGCGCCGCGTTCTCGAGTAATATGCGAATGCAATTTATTGACATGACGCATACTCCTTCGCACCGAGTGTCCAAATATCGTAGTTGGTATCCAACACCGTCCCGGGCTTGTGATCTGAATTCAGAATCTTTCGGTAGAAAAACGCCACTACGGTCTCGATATCTTTCTGATTCAAAACCTTTGTGATACCACCGGTAAAAACAATGGAATTCATCGCAAGCAGCTTTAGGGTTACGTAGGATGTTCGATAATGCGACATCTCACTTAGTACGAGAAATATCGCGAGCTGCATAAGAATTTTGGTGGCTTTTTCGCTGTTCTCTGTATAAACATTTTCAGTCACGTTAAGGTGCATCAACAACTCATAGGCAAATTCATTGTGTTCGGCTGTAAAAATCAAGGACTGCCGGGATTTGTATACGCCGAGCTTTTTGAAAACAATACGATCATGCCCTTGCTCAGTCACAATATTATCGCTAACCAAATCCTTGGAATAATGAACGTCTGTCGTTGCCCCACCGATATCCAATAATATAAACGGATCCGTCACTGAAAATGAAGTGTGTATCAAGGGTAGTGATTTATTGACAACATAAGGTGTTGAAAATATTTGATTCTCAGTAATCTGGTAGAGGTGTTTTATATCCTCTTTACCTTCTATATCTTGCTGATAAAGATTAACCAGGTATTCTTTTAAGTGGTTTTCCACAATATGCAATCGATCATCGATTATATTGGGTAAGACTGTCAGGCCTTCCAATCGCTCTGAGAGCTTCTCGCCATCCTGCTTGTTACCAACATAAACGACATTCGAGTAATCCAATTTTTCTATATATCCATCCAATCGCTCATCAAATACACCTGCATTGGAATCTATACCACCGACAATGATGACAACATCTATCAGGTCGCTGGGGATTGAATAATCTTCAATATTTTGAAAAACGATAGAGTCAATAATATTGATGCCTGAGTTAAAGGCAATATTGGATGCATATTTGAGTGAATAGGATTGTGTCAGGCCAATTATCAATGTACTCAAACCGCCATTGGCCGATGAACATATATGGATGTCATCCGCCGCAAAACGCTGCATGGTGTCACCACACTTGTGCGTCAAGTCGTCCAGTATGCGTTTATTGAAATCTCTAAAGTGCTGCTCAATGGAATTCGCTGTACTGACTTTAAAGTAAGTACTGCCAATATCTATCAGAAGCTTTTCGTGGGGAGAGTTCACTGCATTATTCCTATATCGTGAATAATGTCATTAACGATCCCTGTCGTGTCTTTGTTCAAATCGCAGCACGATTTCTCGTACTCAAAGCAACGATCTGGTATTGGCACGCTGCCTCGGTCAATGATGCGAATATTCTTTTGTGCATCACGAATAGTGATCATTTTATTGTGATTGATAATATGCGGTGAAAAAGGCACATCAATGGTGCCATTCTTTATCGAGTTGAATACCTTGCGCCAAAGCGTATCGGCAGGATCATTGAAAACCGCCTCCATTATCGCGTGAACTTCCGCCGTCAGTATCTCCTCTTCCTGCTCATCAACTATTGCGGGCAAACCACCCAGAATATTCAGCGTGTACTGAGTATTGGCAACCGTTTGGGCATTTGCTTCCTTGGTCGGAATTCCGACAGCCTCTTCACGCGTTTTAGTGATAATTTTATCCGCACCTACCATTGAGGCTATCACCGTGGACATATTGATCAGCTGATCAGCAGAATCCCTGTTTGTAGGGAACGCGCCCATCCATTGATGATAAACAAGGTTGATGACGGCATCTTCGCAATTGATAGTCTTGGCGTAATAATCAGCAAGCTTGCGAGTCACTGTGCCGGTCACAATGTCCTGAATCATCGAGCCCTGTTGCGCAAAGGATACTGAAAACGATTTAACACCTTCCTCCAGAGATAACAACATCTCCAGTAGTTGTATAACGATGGTGATCGAAGGCGGCACTAAAGTCGCTGTCAATGGCCCAAACGACTCACGGTTTATAGGCCGGTTGAGTGTTGAGTAATCCGCACACACTCTTTCAACATATTTCCAATAGAGAAAGGCTTTATCCAGTGGGAAATTTTTGGAATACGGTAGCAGGTAGGTTATTGGCCCACCCTCAATTTCGAAAATACCAGATGCGATAGCAATTTCAATCAGCAAACGGGCATCGGGCGTACCGTGACGCAAACTGACCGGATGGTTGAAGTGCGTCATCATTTTGCGTGTGCTGCGATATCCATGGTTTACCAGTGGATAGCCATTGAGCATGTCGATCTCGTTTGCCTCACTCAAGCGCAACATTTTCTTTGCGGTTGTGTAGTCGTTTAATCGAGTGTTTGAATCTATGGTTAGAGGCAACACATCGACATTGGCATCGACGAAAAATTCGTACAAGGCAAATTGCTTTTCGTAGGTAGGAAATCCACCACGCGGCTGCACTAACATTTTGTCTTTGGTAGCGAAATGATGAGAGATGAATAATTTCTCATCGGCACCTTTAACAAACTCGCGCACTTCATCAAAATCAAAGGAGTCGACATTCTCGTTGCCGAGAATGATTTGACGTTCTTCCTGTAGTTGGCTCATGAGCTCATGTGCTCCTGTGAGCTTGACCGTTCCTGCATAAAATTCTCAAGCATATCCAAGCCGGTATTCAAATCGACCTGATGGCAAACCAGATCGAAGCCATATGATTTAAACCGAGGTACGATGTCGTCGCTGTTACCACTGCCAACAGTCAGATTGCCACCAATCATCATGGTCAAGCGATCAAGACTTTTATACTTGGCTTTAAGAAGCTTTACCTCTCTACCCCAGCCCTCTGCTTCACCATTGAGTGAGGAGATCAGTAGTATCTCTGCACCAGTCTCAACAGCTGCATCGAAAAATTCTTCCAGATAGGTGTTAACGCCCAGATTGAACACCTCATAGCCTCTCGCATTCAGCGACAGATCCATCAGGCGATTGGCGACAACATGGATATCGTTACCAATCACGCCCGTCACGACTTTCATGTTTTGTGCACCTTGAATTCAGCCCTATATTCTAGCAAAAGTCACCCTTCGCAGAGACGCCAGAATGGTATTATCCGCGTCCCAAAGTCCATTTTTTCAGGACCAACCGCCCACTTTTCGAGAGCTTTCAATGAGCGACTTTACCGCCGATTTTTGCGATTCCTTTCCCGAGAAAACAACGGTGCTAGGCCCGGGCTACCTGAACTACGGCGGCACGCCCAGGTGTCAAGGCACTGTTGTCACGATCAAGCTGGACAAGAACAATGCTGACCTCATCACGCTTTTGCGCGATGAAGATGGCCAAGGTAAAGTTGTGGTCGTGGATGCTGATCAGGCTTATTACGCCATAGTGGGTGAGAATCTCATGAAATTTGCGGCCACCAATGGCTACGCAGGGATAGTACTCAACGGGTATATCAGAGATACGCACCAGATCAAGGACATCCCAGTTGCGCTTTACGCCTTGGGCACCTGTCCTCGGAAATCGATCCCGGTTACCCAGGGTGTGCGCGATATCGCGCTCTCCTTCGGCGGCGCAACATTCAAACCTGGTGACTACGTCTACACAGACACTGATGGCGTCATCGTAACGGCCAAGCCCCTGAGCTAGACTTATGAAACTCTATTCATCACAACTATCCCCGTTCGCCCGTAAAGTTCGCGTTCTCATTCTGGAAAAGGATCTGCAAGATCGCGTCGAAATTATCGACTCCAATCCTTACGAGGCGACTGCAGAGCATTTAAGGGCAAATCCACTTAGCAAGGTTCCAACCTTGGTACTTGAAAACGGCGAATCCATTTACGACAGTTATGTCATTTGTGAGTATCTCGACGCGCTGTCGGGAGAACACTTGATGCCTCAAGGCTCAGACAGACTAATGGCACTACGCCAGTTGGCCTTGACCGACGGTCTTTTACAACAGACATTCAACATCGCTGTAGAGCTGAACCGACGTGAAGAGAACGAACGCTCAATGCACTGGGTGGAACGCTGGGGCGAGTCTTTACAGCGTGGCGTCGACGCTTTGGCTGTGATGATTCCAGACTATGGCGATCAGCTGTCTCTTCCACATATCGGCGCTGTTTGCGCTCTGGATTATTTGGATCTGCGGGCAACTGATTATGTCAATTGGCGTGACAAGCAACCCTTGCTTAAAGACTGGTACCAAAATTTCGGTGAACGCCCAGCCATGGTAGAAACGCGCCCTCAAGCTTAAACTCCATTCAAGCTAACCCCCAAATAATGAAGCATGAGTCACGCGGACAGACCAGACCCTGACACGGTCGTACTTGAAAACGGTTCAACAGCCGCGACCGTTGACGATGTACTTTCCGCGCTTGGCAAACTTGGAATTGAACATGAAACCATCACTCACGAGCCACTCTATACCGTAGAACAGGCTAAGCGTGTTCAGTACGATAAACCAGGCGGGCATACTAAAAATCTATTTTTACGCAATAAAAAAGGTTTGATGTTTCTTGTCGTCGTTGAACCTGATCACAAGGTGGATTTACGCGGTTTACGAGAAATGCTTCAGCTACCTGGTGGGCAAATAGCATTTGCCAGTACAGAGAGGCTGGGGAAATTTCTGGGTGTGGTACCCGGTTCTGTTTCACCATTGGCATTGATCAATGACCATGGTTCCAAGGTACGGTTATACATGCAACACTCGGTATTGGAACATGAATGGATCTATATGCACCCCTGCCGTAATACTCATAGCACGCGGTTGCGCTGCACTGACTTAACAAAAGCAATGGAAGAATGGAATCATCCGGTCACACGACTGGACTTCAGGAACGCGACCTAGTCACCAGGGACACACCAAATATACACAGCGCAATGCCAAATAGCGCGATTAACGATAAGGTTTCGCCGAACATAAAATAGGCCTCGACCACGACAAAGGGTGGCACGAGGTATATAAAACTTGTGACTCGGGATACTTCACCGCCTCGGATCATCAGCATCAACAGAAATACCGCGCCTAAAGACAACGCGAATACCAGCCAGCTGAGTGAAAATATAAACGTCGGTGTCCAATCAAACGATAGCGACTCAGACGCTTTAGCAAACGGTAAAAGAATCGCGGAAGCAGCTACATACTGGGTGCACACTGACGGTATATGCGGCACATTCACAACAAAGCGCTTTTGATAGAGCGTTCCGATAGATATACCAATAAGTGCGGCTATACAAAACATGAAGCCCACCTGATCGATGCCATCAACTCCAATACCTCTTTGGGCCAAGACAATAGTCACACCCGCAAAACCCAGAGCCGTGCCCAGCATCTTCCGATAAGTCAGAGGCTCATTCAGAAACAAGGCAGCCAGAATGACAGTAAGCAAAGGCTGCAGGCAAACTATAAGTGCTGAAAGCCCGGCATCTACACCACGGTCGATGGCTGAGAAAATACCGCCGAGATACACCGCGTGCAAGAGAATACCAACAACGGCACTGTGAAAATACTGATGTGGCTCTAATATAGCGGTTCTGAACAGCATCAATGAAAAGAACAGAACTGATGCAGCGAGAAAAAATCGCAAGGTCAGAAAAGACAATGGCTCAGCGTAAGGAAGCCCAAGCTTCGTCACGGTAAAACCGGTACTCCATAGCAGCACGAACACGAGCGGGATTACATAAGGATTTTTTATTATTGCCTGAAAGTTCATTATTGAATTTTCAATACATCCACAGCGGCAATAAATACAATTAATGCAATGGCTGGATTAGCTGCAACGCTAAGAATCATCTTGCATTCGCTCAATGCGTTCCTGCTCTTCATCGTAAGCAGCTTTGATCTGCAACAGCACAGAATCAACGTCAGCATTTTCGACGACAACGTCAAATTGACCCGTCAACACCATATCCAGGTGCAGCTCTCCCTTTTCGTAGGCTGTCCAGATTTCCTCGGCATAGTGAGTGTCAGCCAATTCAGGTGCGTACTGTGTGTAATAATTAGTGATATTGGCGACATCTCGTTCCAACATGCCCTTGGCGTGATTATTGGCAGCCGCATCCACCGCTTGCGGTAAATCAATAATGATTGGCCCTGCTTCATTCATCAATACATTGAATTCTGACAGGTCGCCATGAACCAAGCCAGCACAAAGCATTTTCATCACATAGTGCATGACGGTCGCGTGATCAACTCTCGCCTCATCCGCGGACATCGAAACATCATTGAGACGTGGTGCTACATCCCCGTCATCAGTGGTCACCAGCTCCATCAGCAAGAC
>CAZQOI010000105.1:6341-7741 GCA_964594905.1 uncultured Granulosicoccaceae bacterium | reverse complement strand
TTTGGTAGAGCAGTAGCATCGAAAGTTTGACCAACGTAGGTATTGCTATGGGAGTTAGTGGGTGACATTTGATGCCCTCTCGTGTGGTTAGGTTAAGTCGCTTATTGCGACAAAGTGTCGTAGGCGGCCTGTGACTCGTAACGAATCGCGTTGCCATCGTACATAGGCCCAAGGTAGCCTTTTAATTTCGGCTGGCCCTGAAGTTCTTGGCGTGTGCGGGGGTTGTCGTGATAGCCAGTGACGGTGTATCCAGAGAGGTCGGTTGTCTCAACAGCACTCAATTTTCCGTCTTTGGACTTAGAGACGATTCGATAAAGTGTGTTCGACGACATGTTGTACTCCCCTGGTAGTTAGTGTGCAGGAGGAATGTGGTGAGACACGTTGAGAGGCGCTGCAATGATGCCGGGGTGTGGCAATTTATCTTGCGTTGCAGCGAATCGGTGGGGAGCTTGAATGGACCTGAACGTACTTACCAGAAGAGAAAGCGTTACATCACTTGATATAGTTTCAACGGCATATAGACGGACTGGAGTGTTTTTTGATTAGACCGGGTACTTCGCTTATTTGAAGTCGTGACAAGATCTGGTAGCGCACTGATCTCCATCTTTGGAGAGTAGGGCACAACGATGGGTAGGTTAGCCGGTGCCGATAAGTTATCGTCCTTGTCCTTCTCGCTAAAGTACAAGACCACACGAGGGCATGGGGCACGAGGCTTAACGATAGCGAACATAGTGTTGTCGCTGCTGGCATAGACTTGCTTCTGTGCGATCTCTAGCGCTTTTCTAGCGTTGACATCACTGTGCTGCGAAACCCACTTCTCGCGTTGATTGAGTAGGTCGATAGCCTGGGTTCTCGTTTGCTTTTTTGTTGAGCGGGTAAACGGATCCCATGTGAATGTCGCTTTAACGACGGGGCGTTCAGCGTAGTGAATGTGTCGATAGACCTGCAGCATCATTCTTCCAGGGAAGTGCTTTCGACAGTACGCATTTCGATCCCGTGGCTTCTCATAGTCCTTTTGCATTAGCGCTTTTAATTCGGACTTCTTCGCGTTGACGAGTTTTATCGCGACATCGAGTTTAGTGTTTACCGAAAGGATGCCGGGTAAGCGCATCACGTTGCTCGGGTGCTGCAATTTATGCCGCGAAAATTCTCTATACGCCGACTTTGTTGCTTCTATTGCTGCCGCACCGTGGACCGGTGTTGTCTCGATCAACTCCGGCACGGTGCCGTTCTCGTAGTGGTCTATCTGGAAAACCGAAGCGGTCTCAGCGCACTGATCGATGATCGAGTTGAGCATCTCAACCTGATCTCTGATGCTGGTCATGAGGGTGTTCGGGGATATGGGGTCTGGCATCTCGATCCGGTCTGCTTATCTAATCCCTACATTGAGAGATCATATC
>CAZQOI010000105.1:0-6241 GCA_964594905.1 uncultured Granulosicoccaceae bacterium | reverse complement strand
ACGTAATGAGAGCTGTGTTACAGCCTGGTGCCGCCGCAGGAAGCGCAGTGGAGGGCGCTTGTGGTAGGCTGAAACTGCCCGTGATTTGCCGGGTGAAATTCTAAGAGGTAAGAAGTAATGACAGATGTTCAGACCGGAACCGTTAAATGGTTCAACGATAAGAAGGGCTATGGTTTCATAGTCAACGAGGCAGGCGAGGACGTCCTCGTGCACCACAAAGCTATTCTAATGGAGGGTTACCGGCGGTTGGACGACGGCCAGGAAGTGGTGTTTAAGCAGTTTAAAACCGAGCAAGGGTATGCAGCAGCGGAAGTGGAGGTAGTAGAAACCGCATAGTGTTCAGGGTTGCGAGGGTGCAGGCCCTCGCAACATTAGAAATATTCAGCGAAGCCAATACCGGTGATCGTTGATGCAACGACCAATAACAACACTAAATACAGCTCTTTTCGTTTTAAGATACCCATAATTTAGCCTATCAAAGCAATCAGTTTCGGGACCAGTCCGAGTTCTACTATAGCAAATACAAATGACGTTAATGCGCCAAAGCACAAAATGAACGTCTTCGTGGACTCGTAGAACTGCTGTTTCGGCAGATGCTTTAACACAATTTTCTTATGCTCTATATCGAGCTTCTTCTCTAAAAACTCAAGCCGTGCGTTCTGCAATTTCTGATAATTGAGCCTTTCTTCATCTTCGCGTGACATCTAAGTTCTGCCCCCGACTTCGTGTTGATCGTCAGCAAACGGACAACAGCTATTGAACGGAATGCAGGTCAAGTCGCAATCTGCGATCTGTCTTTACCTGGGTTTCGGAGCTGTTTAGCTAGTTTGGATCAACCAAAGTCGGAGGCAGGGTCGCACAGATAAGTGGATAAATTATCAGGGATACTAGCGTCGTTGAGCTGGCGACCACACATGGAGGATAAGACGTCCTTGTCTATAAAAGCCAACTAGGCAACTGATAGCTGCTTATTATCACTACACGCCAACGCCCGAAAATTCATATTGAAACCTTTCTCAGTAGCGACTCTGTCTAACGTCTCATTGAAAATATCAGGTTCCCGCTGATCACTGTGGGTAGGATTGGTTATCCGGTATACGTTCATACGCCTTACCTCTTGCGCGCTCATCAGATCGGATTGATACTTACCTGCTTGTTTATATTGCTCCCAAAACAAGTCATCATCACTGTCAGAAACCTCCGGTGGAATCCATTGGTTGAACCTTCCGACCCACAAGTTAAGTGTGTCTATTAATTTCTGATCATTCGGGTACAGGTGAATAGTTGAGCTGTACATTCGTATTTCAAAATGGCCAGCAGAGAATCGTTCCGAACCATTCTTTTCGTTTGCCTGAATAGCTCTCGAAAGTGCGTAGGTACATTCTGGATATCCCGCAAGCAAGTCCATCGCTTTGTCGATATCTCTGAATTTTTCAATCTCTCCCCACTCGATTGAGTTTGACCAGGATGATCTTCGTAAAGGTAAGATGATTCTCGTAGACCGTATTTTGAAAGCAACTCTGTGACGATTATTACTTTTCCATCCTTTATAGTAGAGCTGATTCTCCGAGTGATACGATAAAAAAGACCGATGGACCTCGGCAAGCATCTGCATTTGCATTTCAGATGTCTGTGAAGATAATCCCAACAGGAAGGACAGGATGTTCTGCTCTGTAAATTCCAAAGCGCTAACCTGTTCAAATCGACTGGTGAGATCCTGCATAACAGACCGGGACAAGTTCTGGCCGACTTTCGTCTGCTTCAGAACAGTAGACCACGCTCTCTCTTTGATCTCCATAATTCGTGCATTGTAGGATTCACGCTGTCTTGACGTCTCAGAGTCTGACCAGCTTGCGTTCTTTACCTCTTCCTCACTCTGTAAAAGCGAGTGCTCCAGTAACCGCGTGTAGTAGTTAGTGGTGTCTGTGAGAGATGAGGCTATATCAATCTCTCGGCGTAACGCTCTGCAGGCCGCATTGTAAATGGTGACAGCCCGTTCCACTACAGACTGTGGAATCGCGATTGACTTATTCAGATCGATATCATCACCCTCCAGGGTGGTCTGCATTGGCATATCATCTTTTGACAGGTCTTTCAGAAATCCGTAGTCAAGGTTGATATCCCTGTGCTTATGCAGTGAGATCAGGGCAACTTCAACATTGGTTTTTCTCTGCACATCATCATGGGTAAAAGCGGATTCCAGAAACTCGACTTCATTGCCATCTTTCTCAAGGATTTTGACAAGCCGTTGTCTCTCTCGATCACATGGGTTCTTGATTGTCTCTGCATTGAGAAGTGCCACAATCTGACCGTTGGTGAGAACATTGTCATAGGCGTGTAGTACATGATGAACGCCAGATGAAAAAGGCGGATTCAAAATGATGGCGCTATATTGTTTTGGAGTCGTGAATGTAAGAAAATCGTGTGCGACCACCGGGTATCCTTTTGAACGAAGGATCGCTGCATTGTCGAGGTCTATCTCACATACATCAATCTGCGCGTGGCCTTTTCGGGGGCCTGCTTCGATCAGTGCGCCTCGTCCGGCTGATGGTTCCAGTATGTTCTTCGGGTGGCCTTTGATTTTATCCCACATTTTCAGCGCCAGGCTGGGAGGGGTGGGGTAGTATTGATTGTTTATCACCGATGACACTCCTGTTGAAAGGGAGCGCCGGAAAACAGGCTTAAAACGTACTACGTCAAGGTTGCTTTGCGCCCGTGAGGGCGACCTTGACTTAGTAGTGAGCATGTTCCGGTTGTTAGCGATTTCGACAGAAAGTGGTATTGGATACCATCACTACGGTAAACGGACTCACCGGGATATTTCGGAAACTCTATTCCATGTTGAGCAAGTAATGCCGCACAAAATTCTTCGTAAACTTAACCACAGAAATATAATACTTGAAGACTCAAATCCAGACGGTCATACGGTTGGTGTTGTTGTTGACGGCAAAGTCATATACAAGCGATGGCTGGGCACGATATCAAGAAACGATGCAAAGCACACGGGTAGGCCAGTACGATTGAAGTTAGCCAGAATAAACGGCTACGATCTCGATGAGAACGAGTACGCCCATGGGTGTTGGGTAGAGGAGGGGGTCTATGCTGTGACGGATGTTGTTATTATCAAGGATAACAAATAAGCCAGTGCTAAATGCACCGGCTTTAATAGAGCTATATAACTGTGAAACTAAATCTCGCCGCGTTCGGCTAAGCTAACGCAATGCGAATTCGTAGAAATGATGTGATCTAACACTCTGATGTCCACATGTGCAAGTGCCTTCTTCAGTTTAGCTGTTATGTCTATATCAGCTCGGCTTGGCTCCGGCACCCCACTCGGATGTGAGTGCGAAAAAATGCAAGCTGCTATCGGAGTAGAAGACTTTAAACATAACTCTAACACACGTCTTGGGTAGACTGAACAACTATCTATCGTACCAGTGAAAAGTGTGGTTACTTGTCTTAGTCGGTGTCTATTATCTAGTAGTGCAACGTCGAAGGTCTCATGTGTTAAACCGCTATGGCGTAACTGAAATAGACGCTTAACGGCGTCCGGAGATTCTAGAAATTCACCTTTTTCATTGAGAGCACGTTGCTCAAGTATTTCGTATGCCTTTGCAATAATCTCATCGTCGGTAAATTGCTTTAGCAAGTCGTTCGATGCTTTTTCGATTGGTAGTGAATATTGGCCGTTTATATCCGTTATATGAGATTTAGACATCTGATGGCACCTATCTTTGTTTGTAGATGCAATCCGGTAACAATTCGGAATGAATGAAAGTCAATGATGCGCTTGCGCACTTTAGCCCGCATTGACAGAGAGAATACGCATTGTCGGATTTATTGCTGATCGGCAGACAAGAAAGGAGGTAAGAGCGTCATTAATTTCGTAGCGATAGGCTGCTGAAACTCAAATACCCAATAAGTAGGAAGTGACGGCAAAAGTATCCGGCTACTGAGACATGGAGCCAGCGACGACCGATTGCTCGTTGAATAGTTTCTACTGGAACCTCCGGGAATTTTCCCTGTAGCGAGTCCAGCAAGTGTTGATGACTACTGATACCAGTGTACTCCGCTAATGATTGCCTTATTGCGATCACCAGTTCGTCATCCGGCCTAGAACTATCTTGAACAGCCCGTACTCCTCGTCCGCTCTGCTATTCTCGTTCGCAATTTCTCTGGAACCCATCTTGGAGGTTTGATGTCTTTCCTGGGTCGGACTAAACCATTTATCGCTGAAAACACCCGACGGAATGTTGTAAGACCTCGATGAAACACATGTGCTACGTTCGCGAGTTTTAAGGCAGCAGGTAAATTCTCTATTGAAGCTGCGTGGCGTCTCACGATTGCGTCCTTTGGAACATCATGCCCTCCGGATGATACCCTGTGTTTGACAGACAGGATGTTCAATTTTGGATTGTTCGTGCAAATATAAAACAGAGTGACCTTGTATCCCGCATCCTTGGCCTTTTTCATCAACTTCAACGCACTATTGCCAGATAATGTTGTTTCAGTAATAAAAGATTTACGCTCTTTCAGCAATTTGCTTCTGTGTCGTAGTGCCTCTTTCGCACCCGCAACCTCACTGCCATATTTTATTGCGTACTCATCCGGGTTTACGTACGCAATACCTTTTAGGGACTTCTCAGAAAGTACCTCTTTGTACAGTGTTGTTTTGCCCGATCCGTTCGGTCCCGCGAAGATAATGAGGTGCGGCTTCATACCTTGTCGAGATCTTCCACATGCACACGTTTTTTATCGCCATTAGGGTACTCGACGATGTACCACTCACAATCCATATCATCTTCGTCTTCCTGGTAGACGATGGGCACACCGGCTGCGAAGTTCTTTGCCTTAACCTTCTCGTGTAGATCTTTAGCAAATTCCTCGTCGTCAATTTCATCTAGCGCGTTGTTCATCGGGGGCTGATCCTTAGAATTACAATAACTGTCGAGTAGCTTCTCTCTTATATACAATTCTACAGCGGTTTCGTCATTCGAGGAACTGTACGGACGGTAAAAAACTTCCGGCTGCTGTTGCTTAGCTGTATCTGGTATTAGATCGCGATCTGGCACTTCATCGACTATTTGCACGCTGGGTATCTCTGATTCGTTGAACAAGCAAACAATCAAAACAGGCGATAGGTACACGAGCTGCAGGGTCTGCCGCAGGCACAGTCGGAGCTGCTTGGGCCTTGCGGCTGGGAAACCGGCTGTTACAGTCCCAAGCTTGGAATGTCCGAGGAACCAGAAAAAATATCAAGCTGAAGAACAAACCGAAAATCTCCGGTTTAGATAGTTATGAACACTACTCTCACGCCAAACCCATGGAGATCCAGCGTATGAAGTTCTTGAAAACCCTCGTTTCCGTCGCAGTCGTATCGTTTCTGTCCATCACTAGCGCATCAGCCGCAGAATGGGAAAATCGTAGTGTGTATACCGCTGAGGGTGTTGTTAAGTTTATCCCAGACGATATCACGGCCAGCGAACTATCCAAGATACTGTTTCCCGCACCTCGCCCGTTAACTCGCTCCATTGTAAATCCCACGGAGACGCCTGTCGTTTCAGTAGCGATGCTGATTCAATTTGAGTTTGATAGCGCGGAGCTGACTGCCGAATCGAAAGATCGTCTTAACATCATCGGCGAATTGCTCAATACAGATGATGCGCTAGACAAAGGGCTCACGATCGAGGGACATACCGATATCATCGGCAGTAGCGAATATAATCTGCAGCTTTCGCGCAAAAGAGCGGATTCAGTAAAAAATTACCTTATCAACAAACATGATATTGGGGTAGCAAGATTGAACACGGTAGGGCGCGGTGAGAGTTCGTTGATCGATCCAACTAATCCCAAAGGACCGATCAATCGTCGTGTACAGTTCACATCGAAGTCATAACAGTAACAAAGCGTTTGCGCTGATGAGGCGCAAACGCTAAAACCGGGCTGACCTGATGTCCACATCTATTCTATATATTCGATCATCGAACCGAAGTTCTCGATAGCTTTTGTAGTTCGTGCATCGTCTACGATCCCTTCATAGCACATGGTGTCAAAGTTAAATCGATACAATAGCGCTTGCTCTGGCAACCAGTGTCGCTTTGTCGGTTTTTCAACAGTTAGCATGTATGTTACATACCCTCGGCCATCCGGATTTGGCTCCAGCCAGCAGATACAGGTTTGCGTCTGAACATACTGAAAGAGCATATTTTGTGCGTCTACCTTAGTTTGTTCGTTGTTCATT
>CAZQOI010000104.1:2873-7834 GCA_964594905.1 uncultured Granulosicoccaceae bacterium | reverse complement strand
GAAGGCTCGACTGAATCAGAGACATTTACCGCGTCATCTACATCGTCAGTATTAACCTCATCAGCAACATCAACCCCATCGGCCGCGTCAGCTACTTCAGCAACCTCGTCTGCCTCTGCTACATCGCCCGCCACGGCCACTTCAACACCATCAACTGGAACATCCAACAAAGTTTCGACAGACTCTGGAATCTCCAAATTGATATCAGCATCGGCGAAAAATTCAGACAGACCATCTCGCATTTCGGTTGGTGTCACCGAACTGCTGAGCGGCATCTGATGTCGCTTATAAGAAGTGTGGTTGTTCGCGTTCCATCGCGTTGCATCGCTCCGTCTAGTTATTCAAGGGTCGGGCTCCGATGCTTTTGAAGTACTGGCAGCGCTATCGGCGTCCACCTCAGCTGCGCCCTCACTTTCCACATCGGTATCGGGATTACTATCCAACGATACAGAATCGAGTTCGGCGACAGATTCAAGCACCAAGGCTTTCTTGGCGACAGTGCTTTCTGCATCACTGTCGGAATCAACATCAGATAAAAGCTCGTCACTCGCTTGAGGGTCCGGCTTGTCTTCAACCGTTGTCAGGTTCTGAGTATCGATGCCTTTTTGCACATCCAGCTCGCGCTGATGTTCACTGGCAAACTCATTGATAACGCGTCGCAATTCTGTTTGCGGGTCTAGCTCACCCAGCGCATCGTTCTCGCCGTCGTTGGATGGTGGCGTGCCATTACTGTCTGGCCCATCACCTGAATCGCTGCCTTGATCTTCCACTGATTCATCGTCAGCCTCATCAGTTCCGTCGGATTCGGCATTTGCTTCCAACCCGGAATCAGCAGCTTCATCAGCCTCATCTGTACTTGTAGCTTCCGCTGTATCGTCAGCCTCATCTGTATCAGCGACCAAATCTGTATCACTAACTTCAGCGGTGTCAGCAGATTCCGATACTTCATCAACTTCACCACTCTCGCTCGAGGACTCTCCGTCAACTTCCGCATCACCCGAATCAGCACCTGCGTTTTCATCAGAAGCTACCAACTCACCCGCTTCATTGATTGCTTCGGCAACATCAGTCGCCTCAACGCCGATACCCATTTCGGCGGCAAGCGTTGCATCAATCTCTTCAAGGTCCTTGATCTCGCTCAATGGTGGCAGTTCATCAAGGCGCTTGAGGTTGAAGTAATCCAGAAACTGTCTGGTCGTACCGAGTAAGGCCGGTCGTCCGGGTACTTCTTTTACGCCTACTTCTTTAACCCACTCACGTTCCTGCAAGGTGCGAATGATATTGGAGCTAACAGCAACTCCACGTATTTCTTCTATCTCACCGCGTGTAATAGGTTGGCGGTAAGCAATCAGTACTAATGTTTCAAGCAAGGCACGCGAATAGCGTGGCGATTTTTCAGTGAATAAACGTGCAACCCAATGCTCCATTGAACTTCGTGATTGCAAACGCCAGCCGCTTGCAACTTCAATCAATTCGATACCGCGACCTTCGTAAGTCTTTTGCAACTCTTCAAGTTGCAGCTTGATCTCTTTACGATCAGGCCGGTCGATATCGGATTCAAATAAAGCCTCGAGCTGTGCCACGCTCATTGCGCGTCCGGCAACAAGCAAGCATGCCTCGAGAATATTTCTCGTCTGTTGGGCGTCCATCTGGATTACTCGGGTAGGTCGATATGCGCAGCGTCTTCACTGCCATCGTTGTTATTTGCTGCTGACTCGGCCGATGTCTCCTCTGGAGTATCAACGGCTTCGCTACGAGTCTTTAAATGAATTGGGGCGAAGGGTTCCGCCTGAACAATGTCAATCAGGGATTCCTTACACAGTTCCAGGATCGCCAGGAAGGTTACAACAACCCCGAGGCGCCCTTCTTCCGGATTGAACAAGGTAGTAAATTCGCAGAAATCGCCAATCTGCAATGTCGTCAATATATGTGACATGCGCGCTCGTACAGACAGCGTTTCGCGGGCAATCTCATGATGACCTGCAAGGTGCGCACGCTCAGCAACATCACGCAGTGCAATCATCAATTCCTTGAGCGTGATATCCGGCAATGGCAACTCGCGCTCAAGGCTCGGCGCTTCGACCTTCAATTGAAAGTTCTCGCGTTCAAGACGCGGCATACTCTCGAGATTCTCGGCACCACCTTTGATGCGTTCATATTCCTGCAGGCGGCGGATCAGTTCGGCGCGGGGATCGTCCTCATCATCACCGAGTTCATCGACCCGCGGCAGTAACATGCGCGACTTGATCTCAGCGAGCATGGCTGCCATCAGCAGGTACTCTGCCGCAAGTTCGAGGCGCATGGTTTCCATCAGCCCGATGTACTTCATGTATTGGGCTGTGATCTCGGCGATCGGGATGTTGAGTATGTCGAGATTCTGGCGCTTGATCAGGTATAGCAGAAGATCAAGGGGGCCTTCAAAGGCTTCGAGAAACACCTCGAGCGCATCGGGCGGAATGTACAAATCGAGTGGCAGCTGTGTGAACGGCTCGCCTCGCACAATCGCGATGGGGTCACCTTCGGGTTGATCAGCATGCATGGACAGACTCCGGGTTTGCTCGATTATACCGTCATTCCATGAAGCTCAACTCACCTCTACCCTGTCGTTGGACATCAATTCCACCGTTATCGTCAAATGCGATCACTGTTGTGGGTTCAAAACCGCAATTTCCACCATCTATAACCAGATCGACATGCTTCTGCAGCGCCTCGCGAATATCCTCTGCATCGGTCTCCGGAAGCTCTTTATCGGGCATGATCAGGGTGCTGCTCATCATCGGTTCGCCCAATTCCTCGAGCAAGGCCTGACAGATCGCGTTATCCGGAACGCGGATGCCAATGGTCTTTCTTTTCGGGTTTTGCAATCGCCGAGGCACTTCACTCGTTGCCTTGAGAATGAAGGTATAGGGACCAGGGGTCAGCATCTTCAGCGTTCGATAGGTTGAATTATCAACTCGGGCAAATGTGGAAATATCCGACAGGTCGCGACAGACCAGTGTGAAGTTATGCTTGGCATCGGTGCGCCTGATTCGCGCTATCCGCTCCATCGCCTGTTTGTCACCCACCAGACAACCCAGCGCGTAGCAGGAGTCAGTTGGATACACCACCACACCGCCGTCTCGAATGATCGACACAGCTTGACCAATCAGTCGCCGCTGGGGGTTATCGGGATGAATGTCGAAAAACTGGCTCATGTTCGCCTCGTTACTTGCAAGAATTGTAGTCTTTTGCGGTGTGGAGCTTGCATTGACCTCTGGATCAAATCTTTTTTTTAGTAAGTAGCAAACCGTGAGGACAGATGAAATGGCAGCTTTTCGACCCGACTCAACAACCGCTTCAGCGCCTATCAGCGCAGCAAGCCGTGCAGCAGACACTTTCACCCGCCGAGGCCTCGCGCAGTTCGTTCTACCGTTGACGATGGCAGTAGCAGTTGCTGGTTTTTCCATCGCCCATGCTCAAAGCACAAGCATGAGCGACGATAGCAACGACTCAATGAGTAAAGATTCAATGGCAAAGCACAGTGCGCTGCCTGAAGGCACTGTCGCCACTGTCAATGGCAAACCGGTATTCGCGGAATCCCTGACCACCGTCATGCAGCAGTTTCAGGCGAACAATCAGCCAGTTGACGAAGCGCGAGTGCTTGATGAAATCATCAATATGGAAGTGCTGACACAAGAGGCCGAAAAGATCGGACTGGACAAGGATCCAGACATCATGGCTGCACTGAAACTGCAATACGTACAAACGATGGCTAACGCATATCTGGCGAAAGTGTCTGAAGATATTGAAGTCACCGAGGAAGAATTACGTGCGATGTACGACGAACAGGCAGCAGCGCTTGATGAAGATGAATTTCGTGCAAGCCATATTCTGCTTGAAACCAAAGAAGATGCAGACAATGTCTTAAAGCTTCTGGCTGAAGGTCGTGAATTTGCCGAGCTTGCTCAGGAATTCTCAACAGACCCAGCTGGCGCAAACGGTGGCGACCTTGGTTGGTTTCGCGACGGCGCGATGGTTGCCGAATTTTTTGAGGCGGCCAAAGCAATGGAAGTAGGTACGACTTCAACGGCACCTGTTAAAACCGAATTCGGTTATCACATCATTAATCTTGTTGATAAGCGCAGCGGTTCACTACCGGACTACGAAACAGTCAAAGAGGGTATGACAAATCTCGCAGTACGCGGAAAGATGAATGATCTCATGGACAAACTCATCAGCGAGGCTGATATCGTTCGTTAAATGTCGACAATCGCTATCGCGAGGTCCATGACATTTGTCCCTGTTGGGCCCGTGGTAACCAGTGCATCAATTGCATCAAGACAAGTCCCCGCATCGGCGCGCTCAAGATACTCTTCAATGTTTAACTTGAGCGACGCCGCTTTTGACGCCGTTGAATGGTCAACGCAAGCACCAGCATCCCCAGTCGGCCCATCAGTACCATCGGTACCACCGACGAGCACAACGCACGACTTATAAAGTTGCGTTTTAAGTTGATCCATTTCAGCAGCCAGTGCCAACCCCAAATGTTGGTTGCGCCCTCCTCGTCCAGGATCAGCCGGTAATACAACGGTTGGCTCGCCACCCCAAATATACACACCAGATTGCTTTGCACTACCAAGCACATTCATGATGCGGGGGATAACCTCATCCATCAAACCATCCAGCGAGCCCGTCGCCTGCACCACATTAAGTCCAAGATCAGTGGCCGCAATACCAACCGCTGCCTGAGCAATCGCGTTTGATGCAATGATGTGTGATTCAACGCGTTGCCAGACAGGATCATCTTCCGGCATGCCATTGTTGGTATCGGGAATCAACAATCCCGAACCGATATCCTTCAGATGATCACCGGGAACATCGCTGATCAATAATTGCGTGACCTTGCACGGCGACAGAAAACGCGCAAGTCGCCCGCCTTTTATAAGTGACAATCCCCGGCGTTGACGATTCATCTCTCCAAT
>CAZQOI010000104.1:0-2773 GCA_964594905.1 uncultured Granulosicoccaceae bacterium | reverse complement strand
TCAATCAACACTGTGTAAGTGCTGTATCGAGATCACCTTGAATGTCAACGACATCTTCAAGCCCAACGGCCACCCGAATAAGCGTGTCTTGAACACCAGCCTTTTTCCGGTCCTCTTCACTCATACGTCCGTGGGTTGTTGAAGCTGGATGGGTAATCGTTGTGCGCGAGTCGCCGAGGTTACCGGTTATCGAACATAGCTTGACCGCGTTGATAACTCGCCAGGCTTCAGCTTGTGTACCGCGCACTTCAAATGACACAACGCCACCACCTGTACTTTGTTGTGCATCGATAAGTGCTCGCTGTGGGTGATTGCCAAGCCCGGGATAGTAAACACGTTCAACCTTTGGATGTGATACCAACCATTCAGCAATGGTTGCCGCATTACTCGAATGTTGCTGCATACGAATATGCAAAGTCTCAAGCCCTTTAAGAAATACCCAGGCATTGAACGGGCTCATGCAAGGTCCACCACTGCGCATAAACGGCATCAGTTCATCGATAAGATCCTGACTACCTGCAAGTGCACCACCTACGCAACGTCCTTGACCATCAAGATATTTGGTTGCCGAATGCACAATGACATCTGCACCAAACTTTGCAGGTTGTTGCAAAGCCGGTGTACAGAAACAATTATCAACAGCTAATTTCGCATCAACACTGTGCGCAAGATCAGCCAATGCTTTAATGTCGGCAATCTCAGTTAATGGATTGGTTGGTGTTTCAACAAACAGGATTTTTGTTGATGAACTAACCAGCGGTGCCCAGTTTTCCACGTTCAAGTCAGCAGCCCACTTCACCTTGATGCCGTAACGCGGAAGAAAATTTTGCATAAGGTTAACCGTGCTGCCAAACATGTTACGACTGGCAACCACTTCATCGCCTTGGCGCAATGTTCCAAGCATCAACGTCATCGTTGCCGCCATACCAGAGGCTGTTGCCATGCCTGCTTCGCAGCCTTCCATTTCCGCAAGACGTTTCTCGAAGATCTGCACAGTCGGGTTGGTAAAGCGCGAATAGATCGGGCCAGGATCTTCCCCCCCAAAACGGCGCGCAGCTTCCTCCGCCGAGGAAAACACGAAACTTGATGTGGTCATGATGGGCTCGGCATGCTCACCAAACCCACTGCGTTCGAAACCAGCCCGAACCGCTTGTGTCCTTGCCGACCAATTCGGCTTGTCGCCGACCCCATTACTCATTGAATTTCCACAGCATCTTTCTAGCGTTATCCGTATGTTACGTTATACTTATGAGAACTAGTTAAACAGCTATTTGCTACGTGCACCTGTCGATCTTACGGCTTCCCCTACTCGTGTTGATTTCCGTGTCTTCGCACGCCGCGATACCGGCTGCGATGAGTCCATCCGAATGTCTTGTTCAACTCGATGCCGCCGTAACTTTGGCACTAACGCCTGATTTAGACAAGGCCGGCAAAAAGCTTGAAGAATTAGCCAGCGTTTGCCAAGACGTGCCGCAAATCCAGCATAACCTAGGCGTCATCGCTGCCCTCGATAACCGAATACCAGATGCCATCAGCCACCTCGAGGGATCGGTGGCTGCTGATCCTCGCGCTGCCCAAAGTGTTAGTCACCTGCAGTCGATATTCCGCTACCGCGCAAGTCTGGCCTATGCCAAAGCGCTGAACACAAGGGCAAAGGCAACGCTACCAGAGTTTGTCTTTCAAGACTCAACTCATCAAAACAGCGACACCCTGCGTCTTGCCCGTGAAAGAACAGATCTGCACAACATCGGAACAATCGAATACGAATTGTACGCCTGGTGGCAAACCCGCTATGACGAACGTCAGGATGTCCGCGAACACTACACATCAGACTATCCGGAAGTGTCTGTTGATCTGGCGCTCGAACGTTTTGTCGATATTGACTGGGATGACATCAAACGCGAAATTGCCTTCACACAGGAAGATGCAGTGGTCTTCCTGTCAGATGAGAGTGACGACAGCTCATCAGATAAGGCACTTTTGTTGCTGCGCCTCGAAGGTAATCGATGGAAGATCTACCAGGAAACTGCCCTTTGAGCTTCAAAGCGACTCTTGACGCAATTACCATGACGTCCAAAACATTTGCGTTAACAGTTGCGCTGGCAGGCTCGCTTAGTGGTGTGCTAGCAGGAACGCTGTCGACGACCGCATACGCCGCGCCACACACAAATCCCTTGTCATCAACCCAGCTCGATGCTGAAGTCGAGGCTACCCTTGACGCGATAGTTCGTGGCGATATGCACGAAGCGCGCGTCCTGTCGCGAAGCATGGCATCGCGATTTCCACGCTTCGCTCTCGGGCAACTGCTGTATGCCGAATTGGAAGCAAACGCCGCCTTCGACAAACTACTGGTCAGTGAAGATTCGAGCATGAGCCAGTCATTGATTGATTTGCTACTCGAAGCACAGGCAAGGCTGGATCGTCGCGAGACACAAAACATTCAGCTCAGCCTGAACTCCACCCACGATGCTCTACCAACTGACATTCTGCAAATCGGTAGCCACGTCACTGACCTCGTCGTTGTCGATCTAGCCGATTCGATGCTCTATCAATACGAAGCGGTTGCGGGAGTAGCCTCACTGGTTCGGGAACATTATGTTGGTAGCGGAACCGCAGGCTTCGGCAAACTGGTCGAAGGCGATGAAAAGACACCACTCGGTTTGTACCGAATCAATGGTTTTCGCGATGACAATTCGCTGCCAGATCTATACGGTTCTGGCGCTTTGATGCTGGATTACCCTAACGCACTGGATAAACACCTGGGACGTACCGG
>CAZQOI010000103.1:6188-7927 GCA_964594905.1 uncultured Granulosicoccaceae bacterium | reverse complement strand
TCAACGATGACGCTCATGATTGCGTTCAACATCGCCACATCCGTACCCGGCCTGAACTGCAGCATATGAGAGGCGTGTCGTTTCAACCCTTGGCCACGTGGATCCATAACGATGAGCTTGCCGCCACGTTTCGCAAACTGTTTGAAGTAGGTTGCTGCAACAGGATGGTTTTCGGTTGGATTCGCACCGATGACGATGGCGACATCTGCATTCTCGATTTCATTGAAGGTCGCTGTTACCGCACCAGAACCCACATTCTCCAATAAGGCTGCTACCGACGATGCATGACATAGACGGGTACAGTGATCGACATTGTTGTGACCAAAGCCTTGGCGTATCAATTTCTGGAACAAGTATGCTTCTTCGTTTGAGCACTTGGCAGAACCGAATCCCGCCACCCGTTTGCCGGTATCGCTCCGTAAGCTGGACATACCATTCGCTGCTGCATCCAAGGCTTCATCCCAACTCGCTTCACGGAAATGTGTAAGCGGATTTGCTGGATCGACGTTCAAACCTTTCGCTGGAGCATCATCGCGACGAATCAGTGGTTTGGTCAATCGATGCGGATGGGCAATGTAGTCGAATCCAAAGCGGCCTTTAACACACAGACGATTTTCGTTTGCAGGTCCAGAAATACCGTCGACCCATTTGATCTTTTCATCCTTGACCTTGAAGGAAAGCTGGCAGCCAACACCACAATAAGGACAAACGCTTTTGACTTCACGATCAAAATCCTGATTGTCGCCAACACCTGCTTCGTCAAGCACAGTCGCTGGCATCAGCGCACCTGTTGGACAAGCTTGCACGCATTCACCACAGGCAACGCAAGTTGAGCTTCCCATTGGATCGTCGAAATCAAACGTGATTTTTGCATCGTGACCACGACCGGACATGCCGATGACATCGTTCACCTGCACTTCACGACAGGCTCGAACACACAGATTGCAATGGATACAGGCATCGAGATTGACACTCATTGCCAGATGCGATGCGTCAAGCAAAGGCACTTTCTTTTCTTCAACTGGTGGAAACCGACTGACACTGATGTCTTGCATCTTTGCCATATCCCAGAAATGAGAAGACTTGTCGTGTGCCTTATCCTGTACCGGTTGATCCGCAACCAACATCTCGACAACCAGTTTTCTGGCGGACACCGATCGCGCATTCTGCGTATTAACCACCATGCCATCAGTCGCTGTGCGGATGCAGGAGGCGGCAAGCGTGCGCTCCCCTTCTATCTCGACCATACAAGCCCGACAATTACCATCCGATCGATAACCAGATGCATCCTTGTGACAGAGATGCGGAATCAAGGTGCCCTGTCGTTTCGCGATTTCCCAAAGGGACTCATCAGCTTTAGCGACAACTTCAACGCCATCGAGCGTAAACGTAACTGTATCGTTCATCCCTTACACCTCATCTGCAAAGTGTTGCATGGTCAGTTTGATCGGATTGGGTGCGGCCTGACCAAGACCGCAAATGGATGCATCAATCATGACCGTACACAATTCATCCAGTAGTGGTTTGTCCCACTTGTCCTGCTCCATCAACTTCACAGCCTTTTCACATCCCACCCGACACGGCGTGCACTGACCACAACTTTCATCTTCAAAGAAACGCAGCATGTTCAATGCGGCGGCCTTAGCGCTGTCTTTGTCCGACAGAATGACGATGGCTGCTGAACCGATAAACGAACCCAGTGGCTGCAGAGTGTCGAAATCCATCGGTACATCATTTAT
>CAZQOI010000103.1:3410-6088 GCA_964594905.1 uncultured Granulosicoccaceae bacterium | reverse complement strand
TCAAACACACCTTTTTGCGCAACAAACGGTGGGCGATGACGAGGAATACCTCGCTTACCTTCAATAGATTCAATCATCGCGGATTCCTCGCCGCAGATATAAGCCCCTGCACCACGCCGAAGATCAATAAAGCCTTTCTCAACCACACCATCAGCTTCGAGTGCGGAAATTTCATCACGCAAAATCTGCAACACGGCCGGATATTCGTCACGCATATAAATGAAACAGCTTGTCGCTTCCACCGCCCACGCCGCTATCAGCATGCCTTCGAGAAACAGATGCGGTGTTCTTTCCAGGTAATAGCGGTCCTTGAATGTACCGGGCTCGCCTTCATCGCCGTTGACTGCAAGGTAGCGAGGCCCATCTTCAGCCCGCACAAATGACCACTTTTTACCCGAAGGGAAACCAGCACCACCAAGACCACGCAGACCTGATGACAGTACTTTCTCCTGAACATCATCTGGAGACAGAGCCCCATCACGCAGACGCTTGAGTTCAGCATAACCACCACCAGCGACATATTGGCTGTAGTTTTCATAAGTAGGAACACGATGATGCGTGTCGTTGGTCTTGATGGCTTGTTCCACTAGCTCAGCGTTCGCGTGATCGATGTGGTTATGACCAATTTCGAGAACCGGTGCTGTATCACAGCGACCCATACAAGGCGCTCGAAGTACTCTGACTTTAGAAGGATCAAGCCCACTCTTGAGTTGCGACATCAAGGCTTGTGCACCGGCCATTTCACAGGCCAGTGAATCGCATACCCGGATAGTCAGTTCAGGTGGTTTCGCCTCGCCTTCGCGAACCACATCGAAGTGCGCGTAGAAGGTGGCGACTTCATAAACCTCAGCTTGAGACAAACGCATCTCATCAGCTAGGGCATGTAAATGATCAGACGATAGACAGCCATAAGCGTCCTGAATCAGATGCAGATGCTCAATCAGCAGATCGGCGCGTCGCTCCCGATCCCCCAGCAGCGCTCGAACTTCCGAGACAGCAGTATCGTCAACCTGCCTGCCCTTGGGGGTAGATCGCCCCTTGCCCCGAGCTGATTTCCAGACACCTTGACTGTCATTCGACGACGCCATACACACCACTCCTGATTTAATCCCCACTAAAGCTGATTTGAGCGATAATTACAAATACAAATTGCCAATGGCGCGATTTGTTTTAGTTATCGTGAGAATGAACAACCTGGCGGAGGGCCGCTATGGCCGGAAGAATTGGCTCCTGATCGAGCACACACAGGCCAATCGCATTGCTGACACTCGGTTTTTTCAGGGTCAGCTTGATGACAGAATCCTCGAGCAACAGGCTATCAGCCAAGTGTGATGGCGCAATGGTCGCCGCGGAGCCTATGGACACCTGCGCCAATGCTGCGGTAAAGGAATTGGTCTCCATGACGGGCACCGGATTCACCTTTGCCTGGGAAAATACGTGATCAACAATTTGCCGAAAGTGCATGTCTTTGCTCAACAGACACAGAGGCACTTTGGCAGCTTCCGCCCAAGTGGTATTGCCTTGCTGCCGCGGACTTAAGGATGTCGGTGACAACAACACATAGTGCTCGTCGTATATGACATCGAATCTGAATGCATTGTTATCGCCATCGTTCTCATAGGTAATGCCTGCATCGATCGAGAAATCCCCAAGCCCACGCAAAATTTGCAGAGAGGTTAGTGACTGAATACGTATTGACAGTCCAGGGTTGGCATCTCTAAGTTCGGTCGACAGTTTGGAGGCATACGACAAGGCTGTGGGTACAACACCCAACACCAAAGTACCGCGCAACTCGCCTTTCGATACTTCCATTTCCTGACGCAAGCCTTCTGCATCAGCGAGTATCTTGCTGGCCCATTTAAGTAGCAGTTCGCCATCTTTGGTAAACCCGAGAAACTTGTTTCCACGCCGCACAACAGGCACGCCTAGCATCTTTTCAAGATGGCGAATACGTGCAGAAAACGCGGGCTGTGAAATACCGCAGTCTGCTGCCGCCTGAGTGAAATGCCTTCGTTGCGCCAGCGCCTGGAGCATCTGCAAATCACGGATATCAGGATAAGTGACCATAGAACGCAATTGTACAGACAGGATCTGCCTCACTGAATTCTGCAATTCATACGCGCGATTTTTCGAGAAGTCGGGATTCAATATCTCAATGTGGAGCCTTTAGGCTCTGAGTAGCCGTCCTGCAACTCTTAAACACTGCCGCCAGATATCGCTGAAGCTCGGGTTTTGTAGAATTTCCTCCTTGAACATAGGGTCCATTAGCTCAACCGCACTACCAAACCATTCAAGTATCTGATTTTTTTTGTCATTCAGCTCTGTGTATCGCTGACTTTCGGGAGGGCCGATCGCAAGTTCTTGATTGATTGAAATCAGCAGGTAGGCGTTATCTTGTAACGACTGACGAAGGTGGTGAATATCACTGTTGTAAAAGTAGTTCCAGGTATCATTGGTGCTCGTCCAAAAAACGTCTATTCGTTTTTGGTCGACCTGCATAGCACGGTTTTCTTGCGCGAACTCAGCAAAGTTTGCTTGTAACTCACAGCGACGCTGATATTTTTTTGGAAAATTTTGTTTTACACGCCAAAAAAATAAGAGAACAATGCACGCGAATACAAACAACGTTACAGCTATGAACACCGGTACATCTCCTCCATGAATAACCGAACAGAGTC
>CAZQOI010000103.1:0-3310 GCA_964594905.1 uncultured Granulosicoccaceae bacterium | reverse complement strand
TTCTCAAACTAACAAACCATGCAAATGAAAACGATAGAGATGCGAGAAGCAGGTGATGCCGACGTTCTACACATCGGCTCACGATCAGTACCGGAAATTCGCGACACCGAGGTGCTAGTTAAAGTAACTTCTACCGGTGTGAACGGCCCAGACCTCGTTCAACGACGGGGTCACTATCCTCCACCTGCTGGTGCTTCAGACTTACTCGGCTTGGAAGTTTCTGGTTCAGTTGTGGATGTAGGAAAAGATGTAAGTGACTGGAAAGCCGGTGATGAGTTATGTGCGTTGACAAACGGGGGCGGCTACGCAGAATACGTTGCCATTGATGCGAGTCACTGTCTACCGATACCCGCAAACGTGAGCCTTGTAGACGCAAGTGGACTACCTGAGACATATTTTACGGTGTGGAGTAACTGCTTCTTTGAACAGAAGCACGATGCTGGCTCGCTATTTCTTGTCCACGGTGGTGCTGGAGGCATTGGTTCTACCGCCATTCAGATCGGCAAGGCACTTGGTCTGCGCGTATTTACTACATGTGCGAGCCAAGACGATGCAGAGTATTGCCAAGCTCTCGGTGCTGAACGGGCTATCAATTACCAGGAAGAAGATTTTGTCGACATCGTACGTGAGGCGGGTGGCGCAAATCTTATCCTCGATATCATCGGTGGCGACTACGTTGCGCGAAACATAAAAGCTGCCAGCCCTGACGCACGTATCGTTCAACTCGCATTCAATCAGGGTTCAAAAATGGAGTTGAATCTGATGCCTATCATGCTCAAGCGATTGATCTACACCGGATCCACGTTGCGCTCACGCCCTGAGACATTTAAATCAGCAATTGCCACTGACTTGAAAGAAAAGGTTTGGCCACTCTTTGCAGAAAAAAAGTTAACACCGCGCACTCATGTCGTATTGCCTTTTGAGCAAGCAAGCGATGCTCACAAGCTAATGGAATCTGCACAACACCGGGGAAAGATTCTTATCACGCCGTGACAAGACGCGCGTTTATCTGTTCTGCTTACATTCTGTTCTGGTTACATAGAGAATGGATGCGAGCTGATCTATTCTGATCAAAACTGAACGGACTGTTTTTTATCTCCTTAGATCGTCGCCTGTTCAGACAGAATAATCAGCGGAGATTTACCCTTGCATTTGCCAGCAGCGCTTTCTTTGATCCAAGCTGCAAATCCTGCAGCTCCTGACGGTGTTGTCGCGCAGATATAATCTGAGAGCAATTTCGTGGCAGCAAGCGCTTCAGCATCACTGACCTCAGCATAGTCAACATTCGATCGCTGCAAAATATCAAATGCAATAACTGAAGGTGCTTTGCAATCAAGGCGCCCCATGTTCGAAACCGGACCTGTGACTTCAACTGCTTTACCCGCAACAGCACTGGCAGCCAAACAGACCGCAGCTTCGGGCTCAACGATGACTATACGAATGTTCTCTGGCCAGTCCCTTCGGATCATATAAGTGAGCGCACCGGCCATACCACCGACCCCAGCTTGCAGATACACATCACTCGGCCAGACGCCATTGTTTGAGAAATACTCACGTAGTTCTGCAGCAATCACCGTGTAACCTTCCATGACCAAGGCAGGTGGGTGCTCTGCTACAGGGAAACATCCGTCAGCCAAAAGCACATTTGCGTTCGCCGTAGAATCTTCACGAGCGGCGATCAAGCTTTCTTCATAGTTTGATCCGGCGACCACAACTTCTGCGCTTTGCGCCCTCAATCGACCAGCAAAGTCGGTTGGCACTTCTTCAGATAAGTAAATTCGTGCTGAGCTACCAAACAAGTGTGCTCCAGCGGCAACTGCGACGCCGTGATTGCCCGCGCTAGCGCACACAAAAGACACGGATGAAGCTACTGCTTTGAATTCTGGGCTGAAGTAATCGTCGAGTGTAGGTTCACGATCATGGACACGTACAAACTCTTCAGCGATCAGTTGCGCAACTGCATAAACGCCACCAAGCGCTTTGAACGCACCAAGGCCAAAGCGCATTGCTTCATTCTTTACTGAGACGTTGACGCCCTTGTGCTCTATCGTGAGTACTGGCGTGGGTTTATAGATCGGACAAGCTTCGGCGAAGGCTTTGGCACGATTAACGTTTGGATTAAACAGAGGACTGGCAGGTAGCATTGGCAAAACAACCGATAGACGTAAAGACGAAAGACCCCTAGTTTACTCAGCCTTTCTGGTTCGAGGGCGATGGACGGACCAATGTCACGCCGATTAACATCATCGCAACAGCAATCCACATGATCCATCCGTACTGCTCGTCAAGAAAAGCGATGGATGCGAATACACCCGTCAAGGTAACCACATAGGCTACCTGACTGGTGAATACCGCCCCAGCTCGTTGCACTAACCACAGATAGCCGGCATAGGCACTCATATGACCAAGTGCTGAACCAACAATTGCCCACTCAGCTGCGTCCCACCCGGTAGTCATGCTGACCCAATAGCCACCAAACCAGGCAACTGGCCCAATAATCAGACTGCCTAACAGAGAAGCGCTGAACAGAACAACGATTGGCGAGAGATCTGGGGGATTTTTAACTGCGACAAAGTTTCCCTCAATGCCATAACAAATAGGTGCAATAAGAGCCACCACAATCCATGGCAACATTTTAGGGCCAGTCATATTTACATCAGGCAGTGCCAACAGAATCAACGCTGATACACCACAAACGATGCCGAACAATCGCTTGATTTGAAACACCTCAATGCGTGCCAGCAGCGCCACTGCCAGACTCATAATTGGCACGGTCGCAATAACAACTGACATAATGCCTGCGGGTAACTCGCGGATAGCCATGAAACTGAAACTATTTGGTATCAGTGTGCCTATAAAAGCGATGATCAGGTAGTAGAGAAGGTGTTTTCTTGAAACGGGAATCCGCCGTTGGGTCAGTAGCAGGTAGGCACCCAAGATCAGCGTTGTTATGGCCAACTGCCAGAAAATAAGCCCAAAGGTGTGGTGGCCTGTGCTGACCGATACTTTTGACAGCGGTATCGTCAGACCCCACAGGAATCCGAAAAAACACAGGGCACCAAGGTTAATTAAAGTAGCAGGCACGCGCCGATCAAGACCATTGCACAGACGCGGTAGTATAAGCACTCAATTACCCTTAGAGTGATCTCCGTGCACAGTTTCCACACATCAGTGACTTTCCTGAGAGATAAGCCTGACGAACAAGCCGAATGTGTGACCGAAGGACTGTACGGCGAAGACTACATTGCTTTGAATAAGGTCGATCATCAGTGGCAGTTGATCAGATTAATCAAAGATGGATACGAAGGTT
>CAZQOI010000102.1:0-8054 GCA_964594905.1 uncultured Granulosicoccaceae bacterium | reverse complement strand
CCAAACAAGTTGATTTTGCCTGGTTGGCAGAGGGGCTTATCGCCTTGTACGACGCGAGCGGAGATAGCAAGTGGCTGGACAATGCACGCCTGCTGACCGACACCATGATTGCAGAATTCCACGATGTCAAAGGTGGCGGATTCTTTATGGGCTCAGCGACGGTTGGTGGTGCACGCCTGGTAACACGCCCGAAGGATCTCTACGACGCTTCAACCCCATCAGGAAACTCAACCGCTTTACGCGTACTGTCTCGCCTGGTGACGCGGACTGGCGAATTTTCCTACGGGCGCATTGCCGATGAACTGATCGCAGCCTATTCTGAAAACCTCACCCAGCAAAGTGGTGGCTTCTACTACTTGTTGACTGCATTGTCAGAGTACACCAACGGCGAGAGTGGACTGCCGCGCTATGCTGGAAAAGGCGTCGCAAGAGTCAATGCTAGCCAAAACGAATCAGGCGTACGTGTCACCATTGATCTGCATGACGGCTGGCATATCAATTCTAATAGGCCACTGCAGGATTATCTGATTGGTACCGAACTCAAAGGCACAACAGTATCTCTCACCAACACCACGTATCCAGACCCTACGCGAAGAACCCTCGGTTTTCAGTCCGAGGAACTATCACTGTATGAAGGATCGGTTGTCATCGATGCAGCAATGAATGACTCAACAGATTCAATGGCATTGACCACTCTCGAACTGACACTGCAGGCATGCAACGATGAAATTTGTCTTGCACCTGAAACTCTGGTACTAAAGCTCCCCTACAGTAGCCAGGGCTAAAAACCATTACTCACCACTGAGTGCAGACTGCAGCGCACCATACGCTGGCTTTACCTGGTAGTTTCGGTCAAGTACCAAAGGCGTGTTAGGTAGACGCCATGAGTATCGATCGGTAAACCCCCATATCTGGGCTGCCTTGCAAGCAGGTTGATCAAGGCAGGCGCTGATGGCGCTAGCAAACACAGAGGCCTGATCAGCCTCACTCGCACCTGGTTGCATATTCACATCAAGTTCAGTGATATAGATATCAAGACCAAGATCAGCGAAGCGCTGAAAATTCGTAGCAACCGCGGCAAAGTCATTGAAATCAGTATCAATGTGCATTTGAAAGCCAACACCATCAATTGGCACCCCATCACTTAACAGTCGCGACACCAAGTTATACATGGCATCTGATTTAGCACCGCCAGCTGCGACATCGTAATCGTTGTAAATCAGCTCAGCATCAGGATCGGCTGCGCGGGTCCGGATAAAGGCTTTGTCGATATGGGATTCACCCATTGCCTGAAACCACACTGAATTGCGGAAACTACCATCGTCTTCAAACGCTTCATTGACTACATCCCAAATCGCTACGTCAGGATAGCGAGCGGTCATGGTGTCAATGAATTCATTCATCAGGCCTTCCCGTTCGTTGACCTCTGATTGAAGCACCCAGCCTGGCAACTGTGTGTACCAGACCAACGCATGACCATGTACGTCCATATCGTTTGCGCTCGCATAGGCGACCAGTTCATCCGCGTCATCCCATCTGAATTTTCCAGGTTCCGGATTAACGTAACCCCATTTCATGGAATTCTCAGGCGTGACAAGATTGAATTCCTCTGCGGCAATATCTGCGTAGAGCTCACCATCAGGACGTGAGCTGTACTCGAGCAGTGATGCAAAACCGATCTGGATACCCGCCTGTTCGGCAAGTGTTCTCAGCCTACTGCCTGGGCGAATAAATGCTTCTTCACCACGAAACTCGATCCTTCCTGATCCAGTTGCAGTTAACGATGCATCATCAACATCTACTGCTAAAAAATTGTAGTTGGCTACACCAAGATCGAAAATACTGCTTTGAAAACGCAATTCACGCACACGGGCATCAACCTCCAAGGCATTAAAGGTAGATCCGGAAGGCGGGTTCAATATCGACAGATCAGGTATTGTTCCGTTAGCATCGTTTGCTTTGACACGCAAGACGATCGCATCCCCTGCCCTGGTGACAAAATCATCAATCGCATCAATTGTCGGTGCACGATTAGGAATAATCGACAGATCATCAGGCAATACGACGGTCAGCGTTATATCTTCGACAGTGGTTATCGAGGGATCTTCAGCATCGAAGGCTGTGAACTGAACAGGGTACTCACCGACGTCTGGTTGTAGTGCCTGCCAACGCAAGGTGCGCGTGCCATTGAAATTATCAATAGATTGCATGCCAACAGGAAGTTGGCTGATAAAGAGCCCGGGAATGCTGCCATCGACATCCCGCGGTTCCACAATAAATTCCCAAACCGGGCCAGCCTCAATCACCTGATCTGACAGGTTAACGAAGAACGGTGCCTGGTTACCCGCGTCTGGCACATTTATGCGAGCGGACGCCGCTGAAAAATTCCTTGTTACGTCAAACGCAACAACAAAGAAAGAATCGATCGCACCAGGTTCTATGGTGCCGACGTATCGGTTGTCGAACACAGTGTCTACATAACTATTGTTGCGATAAACGTTATAACCCGAAACTTCAATGTCATCAGTGGACGGCTGCCAGCTAAGCACAACAGTACCGGCGTCTTCATCAACTGTCCCGACAAGCCCTGTTGGCACGGTTGGTGGCACATCAGCCAAAGCACCTGCTGCCTCAGGCAATACCAGTGATGCTGATTGCTCTGAAAAATTGCCTTGTGCATCGAAGGCGACAACGTAAAAACTGTTGACAGAATCATCCGGTACAACAGTTGAGAAACTGGGAGACAATACTGTGTCCACATAATTATTATTGCGATAAACGTTGTAACCACGTACCCGCAAATTATCTTCAGACGCCTGCCAACTCAGATTGATCGCATCTCCTCCATCGCCTGAGCTGCTGACAGTTCCCATCAACGACTGTGGTTGTGTAGGAGGTGAACTTGGGTCGATTGGCGTGGACGGTTCTGGAACTGTCAACCCATCAGAGCGGTTCGAAAAATTACCGTCGATATCAAACGCAACTACCGAGTAAGAGCTGAAACTACCGGTCGGGATGGTATCTTCATACGAGGTTCCAAAGACCGTGGTGCGATAAGCATCATCGACATACACGTTGTATCCTGAAATACCCCGATCGTCCTCCGATTCGCGCCATTCAAGCGTAATTGATGTATCACTGCCACTCACGTTGCTGGTGGCCACCAGATCACTTGGGGCATCTGGTGGAATCGATGTATCAACCGGACCAGTGTCAGGCAAAATCAGAATTTCCGAACGTGGGGAGAAATTGCTTCGACCATCAAACGCCACCACATAATAGGAATACGTATTGCCGTTTATCACATTGCCCGTGTAATCAGTATCAAAAACCGTCGTCAGATAGTTATTGTTTTCATAGAGGTTGTAACCCTGTACAGATTCATCATCGGTCGATGCATTCCAGGAAAGGCTAACGTTGGTGCCATCAATGTTACCCGTCAGGGAAGTCGGTGTAGAAGGTGGAATAGTCGTGTCGCTTGGAACCAAATTGTCTGGCAAAAAAACAGGCTCAGACGAAGGTGAAAAATTTCGCGGTGCTGTATCAAAAGCCACAACCGTAAACGCATGCAGTACACCTGACTCTATGGAGCTTTCATACTCCGTACCGCTCACCGTTGTGATGTATTGATTATCCCGATAAACATTGTAACCTTCGACACCATCGTCATCATCTGGTGCTTGCCATGTTAAAAGTACAGATGAGCCATCCACAACAACACCAGACAAAGCTGTTGGTGCTGCTGGAGTATTACCAGCTGCGATAACTAAGGATGAGGACAATAACAACCCTGGCAACGCAAACAAAGTTGACAGACGGATTGAGCTGATGAGCATTTTCTTTCCAATTTTTGACGTGCTTGTTCAAGGCTGAATAGTAGTACTAACAAGCTGCGATATTATACATCGCACATGTAAACGCTCTGTAAACTTCGTTAATTCGGGAATAGTACCGGCTATCGTTTATGAGTCACTAATATGACGGAGGTAACAACGATGCATCAACGGCAGGGTTTGAAGCCTTTAAGAACGAACTTGAACTCAATAGATATGTCATGACCTACGAACTGCGCGGCCACGAGATTAGTGAACAATTTCGAGGTGGGATGTCTGTGCAGATGGGTGACGTATAGTTGACGCCTGGGAGAGAAGCTTGACATCCCTGTCAGGCTGGAAACAAATTAACCAATTACGGGAACACCCGTATGTGAGAATACTCACACAAGACCAGTTTTAAGCGTCTCAGGACCATTTGACGACTTTTTTCTAGACCTATGCACGCATTAGGGTGCAGATTGTGCTATTCCAAGCTCATGCTGTACAACTTACTGTTATCTATGAGAGCTATTGCTTCTGATGTCTGACGATAACCAACCTCATGGGGTCTCGGGCATTGCTCTCGGTACCTTCGAAATCTTCAGTAAGCTCGACGCGAAATCGCGTGACGACATAGCCCAGGAAACGCAACTGCGCTCAGTCGACAAAGGTCAGTACATCATTTCAGCCCAGACGGCGGACACTGACGTCTACTTTTTGATCAGCGGCTGCGTTCGTGCCTGCTCTTTTACACACAATGGCAAACAGATCCATTTCGATGAACTGAGCCCCGGCATGATGTTCGGTGAACTCTCCGCGATCGATGGCAAGGAACGAAGCAGCGCTTGTATTTCCGTATCAACTTGCAACCTCGCCGTAATGAAGGCAAGCCACTTTAAAGAAATCATCACAACTCACACGTCCGTGTGCGAGTCAGTCATGCAGCGTCTGGCCAGCATGGTTCGAGATAATATGCAGCGGGTTTATGAATTCAGTGCTTTAACGGTGCCACAGAGAATTCGCTGTGAATTACTTCGCCTCGCCTCAAATGCATCTCACACAAGCGATAAGGATTCAGACAATGACATTCATCTTGATTCAGCACCTACTCACGCCGAGATAGCCGCGCGCATCAGTACACACAGAGAAGCGGTGACACGCGAGCTTAAGACGCTGGAATCACAGGGAATCATTACCTGGAAGCCAAAAAAATATGTGATCCACGACATCACCTACCTCTCTGAAATGGAGGTCAAGCCAGATTCACTCTAGTCCTAGCCGTTGGCGCAACTGGTGAAGGGCTCGATAATGTAGGTGTTCGCGAGATAGTCAAGGTCCTCATCCGATATTGGGTACAAGGCTTCAAGCTTGGCCATGATCTGTGGCTCCGCTCGCTCGAGCTTGTAGGTATAGTCTTCCGTGTAAAGCTTAAGTAGCTTGGCTTCGGCGCAGGCACGTATAGCTGTGTATTCATCAGCATCCAGAGCACGTTCTGCAGCTTTATAGATCCGATCAAATACAGATGCGGTTACGTATTCAGCGTGCCACTCCCAGATATTACCAAGCGAATAGACATTAAAAACGCCGTATCGCTCGTCTATTTCCTCATCGCTGTAATACATTTCTTCTAGCTCACTGATGGGAATAGCCAAATCGCCCTGCCCGTATATTTGTGCAAAGGCAGTGTGTTCAACCTCGTTAAATGTGAAGCCCTTATAAATAACTTTTGTCGGTTTGACAGGTTCGTTCATATCAATTTGCCAATGCAAATTGTTCAGCTCAGCAACAAAATTAGGCGCTACTTCATGAACATTTCTAGCTAACAGGCTTGGCAGATTATCTGGAAGATCCATTGCATACTGCAATCCATGCACAGCTTCATGCACCATGGTCAAATAAGCTGCAATCACACTTTCCTCGTCATCAAGCGTATTGAACATCATGTCGTACAGATACATTCGTCGTAAGCCAGCTGGCACCTCACCAAAGTACTGAGACCCAGAGACGATATAAGGCTGCCTTGCAGAAAAAATATATTTTATTGCTGCCTTTTCACGAAACACATCACGTCTACTGCCGAATGTTTTAAACATGACATCCTCGACGACCTTGACTGCGGCGGGATCAAAAGGTTGATTACCCTCGACCAACAGTACTCCAAGCTCATCATTCAAGCGTTGCTGGCCAAGTTGAGCTTGTTGATCGACGGTGTAAAGGGATGTATTCGACCAATCTAAATGATCAGCGATACCATCACCATCCGTGTCTAACACTTCGGTAGCCTCCGCATTGAAAGGCTGCACGTCCAACACATTATCGACTCCATCACTGTCTACATCGCTATCGTTCTCAATAAACTCTCCATTGAAATTTATACGATAGTCAGGCACCCCATCGGCATCGTAATCTTGTAGTGCAAGCTTACGACCATCCAGAGAGCCTTCAGATTTGTAGACAGCATTAAGGCATTCCTGCTCGAAAGAGGCCAAAGCATTAAAACGATTGGTCAATAGCCCCGAATCACGATCCTGAATCTCGGAAAAACGAGAAAGCAACCATCGCTGTCGATCATCGTCGAGATAATTAACAGGGTAATACGAGCGTAATAGAAAATCGATCTGCCCATCAAACAAATCCATCGGCCTTGAATTACTCGAATCCTGACAGGGATCCTCAAGCTCAATAGCTGTTGCGGTCAAGCTTGCGCAGCCCACTAAGGCCAAAAGCGCACCAAACAAACTGAAAATCCATCTCTTTAACATCTGCCTCTCCTTTACTTTGACTTATTAGCTCATCAGCGATAACAATTTTTCAGTGCCAGGCATATCGCCCTTGAACTTCGCAGCCTTGCTCTTGCGCCAGGCCGCTAGAGCAGGCTTGACAAGATCAATGCCCAATTCCTTCTTGCGTAGCTGCGATTCCATTTGCATAGTATGCGCGACGACCGAAACCACTTGATCAGTCTCGTAGTTTTCAACCACTTCATCGACACCTGTTCCCCAATTGGCCCCCATGGACTCCCATCGAGATACAGTTCTCAGCGCGTTGGGCAATCCAACATAGAAACCTCCAACACCAATGTAGCGCTCGAAAGTAAACACCTTGTGGGCATAGTTTCCAGGTAAAAACAACATCTGGCCGCTGGAAACCAGAAACCATTTAGCACTTTTCAAAGAAAGAAACGTCTTCATGTCAAAAGCGGCGTTATCTGGGACGTGGTCTCGGTCGCAATCCTCAAGACCCTTCTCATGGCCCTCATGGGTATCCCATGCCAACCACAGCTTCTTGCCACAAAAGCAATAGTTACTACCGTCCATATCATCAGAGTGCGAGTCGGTCAGGTTATGCCTTGTACTGATAACCATTGCCAGCATCTCTAGGGAACGAGCTTCATCTTCCGCATAAGGTAAGAGGTTGATGTGCGTTAAGGCATCCATATCCAACAATCTGGACACAGTCGTTTTGCGTAAATGGATATCGGTCGCCGATACGACCGCCCTATCACCAGACCAACGACGATAAATTTCAGGAAATCGAAAATACTTGATGGTCGCACTACGGCCAGTCTGCACGTGAAAGGTTCGATCAGGATTCCATTTCGATAATCGTTTAAGAAAATCAGCTTGTTTTTCCTGACCTGAACTACCTTTCGAATTACGAGTTTCACTCGATGGTGTTGGGTAGGCATCAAACAATGACATATCGCCACTGACCATATCAGCGAGCCACTGTTTGCGGCTGTAACGTGTAGGATTCACATATGTCTTAGTCAGGGTTTTAAGGAATGCCGGCTTTATCGTAAGCGTTGGATCAATTTCCGCTGCTTCGTCGAAAATTGCCATGACTTGCTCGGGGTCATAAGGATCAACAACCACGTTACTGTTGCCTGTTCTTACGCTCATATTGCCTATTCCTCAAGTTGAATGGATTTACGGCGGTAACTCACAGAGCAACAGCCAACACAACTAATTTATCGAATCGACCGGACGCGAAAGTTCGATCCTGGACTTCAATGATGTCAATTCAGCTAAATTGAATCGCTCATTATTTCGTTCGACTATCGAAAATGCTTTTTCAAGTGTCTGTTTGGCGTCACTGGTTTTTCCAAATCTAAGCTCGGCCTCCGCCATCAAACCATAGAGATAGGTCATCTCAATCTCTTCTTTTGCGTCAACCAACAAAGACAGGTTCTCATGCATTTTTTCTAATATGGAATGTTCGGTCGAATTCTGAGTATCG
>CAZQOI010000101.1:0-8063 GCA_964594905.1 uncultured Granulosicoccaceae bacterium | reverse complement strand
CCAGTTGGTGGTAAAGAACTTAACACAAGCAAATCATCAGCTCCGTGGATTTGACTATGATGGGTTTGACCGCACCATCAATACTCGGGTTTCTCGATTACGTAAAAAATTCAATAATCAACCCAGCTGCCCATTTGAGATCAAAACTATCTGGGGTGAAGGCTATTTATTTGTTTCCAGCGTCGATAACTGTTCGCTGTGAAACCACTCATACTGACATTGATATTTGTAGTGATCGCAACGACCATCAGTGCTGGATAGGCCATTACTCAGTTCCACTCCCGCGTCAACAGAAACCCCTGCTTAATGTAACACTCACTTTCCTGTTTTATTTTCTTGTAGTCGCTGTTCTGTTGGCTTGGCTCTACCCACTGATTAAACGACTGGTGATGTTGCAACAGGCAGCCAATAAATTTGGCACCGGTGATCTTTCCTCACGCATTAGCCCTAGTAGATATTCCTATATTGCCAGTATCGAAACGGATTTCAATCGGATGGCCAATCAGATTCAAACACTGGTCGATAACAATCATTTGCTAAGTCGAGCCGTTTCTCACAATTTGAAAACTCCAATAACGCGCCTGCGAATGGGTATTGATGTGCTGGAGGAGGCGGCAGATTCAGCTGAGATCGATGGATATGTTAAACGGATAAACAAAGATCTAGACGAAAGGCAAGCGTTGGTTGATACGCTATTGCAATACTCCAGTCTTGATGAATTTGAATTACGCCTTCAGAAGAAACCGGTCGATCTGTGTCAATTTATTCCTGAACTGATAGACAGCCAAAATTCAACGAACATTCTAATATGAACCCATTTTTCAAACGATAGTATCGTTGTTGATAGTGACCCAAAGTATCTTGCGATGGCACTGATCAATATCTTATCGAATGCTATTCAATATGCTAAAAGTATTGTTGAGATCAGTGTTTCATTACAAAAACTCGAGACAAAGAAAATAGCCGCATCGATATGCATCGAGGATGATGGCATTGGCATTTCAAAAGATGATCATGCCCATGTGACAAAGCCTTTCTGGAGAGGACGCAATGATTCAGGAATCAAAGGTCATGGGATGGGGCTTGCAATTGTTGCACGTATCGCCCAGTGGCTGAAAATTGGCTTAACAATAGAAAGATCCGAGTCATTGGGTGGAGCATCGATTATTCTGTTAATCCACATCCGTTAAAACAATTTTATTTGGAGCGTTCCTCGTCGTTGATTGCCACACGCCGAAGCCAATCTCGAATGCCCGAGCCGATCTGATCAGGATGCTCTTCTTTCAAAAAAATGCAATCCTCTCCCTAGGAACCTAGACTCCTAATTCGGGATGTTTTGAATCATGTATTCCACCACAGGTTTAGGAGTTAACGACCCAGGCGATGCGTAGAACAACAGTTTGGGGATTTCGCTGCTATACAACCATTCACCATTGTCGGTAATTGCCGAAGTTGTTGATGCTGGTTCTCCACTAATCGGTATTTCCCTGTCATTGCAGGGTCGGCAAACGACTTTCAGTGGTTGTGTACGGCGCACGGTATGCGTCCATCTCTTGCGCGCTTAGTTCGCGTACCACACCAAACTTGTCACTGTCGCCCAATTGCGTTGCTTACAGCGGGCGGTGGTTCGTCATTTGGATTACTTATAACAAACTGCGAGCCTTCCAACCCCTCTGTGTAATCAATCTCGGCACCGACCAGATACGGGTAGCTCATTGAGTCGATAAGCAGCTTTACTCCTTCCCTCAATATCTCAGTGTCTCCGTCTTGGATACGTTCATCGAATGTGAAGCCGTATTGCAAGCCAGAAGTTCCACTGCCAGAGACGACGAACACACGAAGTTTGAGATCCGGATTGCCTTCCTCCTCTAAAAGATCTTTGACTTTAAAAGCTGCAGCTTTTGTAAACACCGGCAGATCAGTGGAAGTCATCAGCCACCTCCTTCTTTTTGTAATCCTCGAAATAGCGATGAGAGGATTGGCATCTCATTGAGTTCAGTATTTAGACCTTCAGTAGTCAGTTCTTCCATACTTGTAGTGATATGTTTGTTCACTATCTTCAACCTCAGGTTGGCACAGGCTGAATTACTGGTGCTCGCGTTGCCAGTGACCCGCTAGCCACTATGCTGAAAATACAGATTAAGAACACATTAACCGAACCTTGGAGGTTGCGAGCGGCAGGCTGTGTTTGCCTGCGTTAAAATTACTCGCAGAACTGTCGCATGTCAACCTGACGCCTTTCAAAGCGGCATATTACAAGGTTTGTTCGAAAAGACTGTGGAAACGGACGAGCTGTTTTCTAGAGAGTTATTTGTATAATCAGTTATGGACACTTTTTTTAAATCGATTCGTAATAATGCTACCGAGCTTGTCGCTCTAGGTATTATCACCGCAACAATCGCGCTAGTCCCTGTGTCATTCGCAGAAGATGTGGGTACTACTCAAGCACAACAAGAAACGATTAATAAACTGTATTTTCAATCGCCTAGTACGGTGGCATTGAACAATGAGCGGCTAAAAGAAGTTATCGAAGATGCAGTAACTGGTCTTGCTGAAATTGATAGTTCTCGTTCCGAGATAGAACAAGCAGAACGTGCACTATCCACTGGTAATACTCAGCTGGCAATCGCCTTGTATCGCGCAGATGCTAATAGAAAGAAAGAGATGGGTGAAGAAGCCTTGCAAGCGGCTGCAGCGTCCTTTCGTCGTCTCGGTGCGTTAATCTTTTTGAATTATGATGAAAGAGACAATGCACGTATCGCTTACTTACGTTCGCTAGACCTATGGCCAGACAATATCGAAGCCTGGAACCAACTGGGGTTTATACAAAACATAACTGGACCATCCCTTAAAGCAATCGAAGCATTTGAGCAAGTAAGCCGACTGTCAGAGACCTCTGATAATCAGCAGAGCTGGTCAGCGATCAGACTGGGCACCCTAGGGACCGTCTATCAATACAGGGGGGAACGAGACAGAGCCATTGAGCTATATGAACAAGCATTGGCAATCAACCAAACGCTCGATCGTAAGGAAGGTATAGCCAATAACTACTCCAACCTTGCGGATACTATGCAGTTCGTTGATACGGATCAGGGTATTGAGCTGACAGAAAAAGCATTGGAGATTTATCAAGAAATCGGGCATGAACTCGGCATAGCCGCTAGCTATGATCGCCTCGGGTTTTTTCATCGAGAACAAGGCGATATTGAACAGATTATGGAGTTCTACGAGAAATCAGTGGAGATAAACCAAGCGAGGGGCGATAAGCGAGCAGTGTCCGGAACCTACGTCAACATGGCGTACGTGTATTTTACCCTGGGTAATATTGTTCGTGTGAGAGAGTTACAGGAGAAATCGATTGATACAGGCTTTCCTTATACAAGTGCATACCAAACATATCTTGAGGATCTAAGCGGTCAATCCAAGTAGCTGATTAGAAATCGAACCGTTCGATGTTTTAAACGATTGGTTCACATCCCAACTACCGGCCAGACTGGCTCTGCGCCATGCCGGTAAGATTACCAGTTGGTGGTAAAGGACTTAATACCAGCAAATCATCTATAGTCCTCATCGTATATCAAGAATCCACTGCCTCGTCAAAACGCTGAACCGATGCATTGAGATTCACTCAACTCATCAACGGACGTCAGTTGACGCTGTATCTCAACACTTCCCGGCGCCTTGCGAACTATCAGGGGACTGCTTTTCATGCCGCTTTTATCTCGTTTTAATACCTCATTACTTGCCTGCAGTGCATTACTGCTGACAGCTTGCGGAGGTGGTTCTTCTTCCAGCACACCGACACCAGTTGCGCCTACTGCGCCCAATTCCGATCAACCGACAAATCAAACACCTGAAGTACCCACTGCAACTCCATCTGTGATTACTCCAGATACACCGGTAGATGTGACGGCTCCAATACAAGCTCCAACAGACCCAGTAGCAGAACCAGCACCTGAACCAACGCCCGAGCCAACACCAGAACCGCCAGTTATCAGTGATGAACCAACTGATGAAACACCTGTAACAGTCAACGCTGCGAGCGCAACGGGTGCTGACCTCTCAGGCAGTCAAGACGACAGCCCAACGCTGACTGAAACTCTGTCGCTAGTAGGGCCATTCATAAAAAATGCAAGTCGGGGAGCCGGTCCACCATCGATTCCTGAAGGCCTGACCTTACTTCTCAGTGGTGAAAACTGGGTTGAATTTTCCTGGGCGCCATCCACTGATGATCAGTCTGTTGAAGCGTATGAAATTTATCGCGATGGTGTGCTTCAGTACACCGTTAGAGGCGATACCAATAACGAGTTCGATTACCGAAGTTGGTTAAGTACTTCCTACATCGACTGCAACTACACCCGCTACGCAAATTGCTTGAACTCTCAACCTGCGGTTGGCAGTACTCATGAGTACACCATAGTGGCGGTGGACAATGAAGGCATGAGCTCCGCACCTTCGGCACCAGTTGTCATGCAGTTCCAATCACCACAAGACAGCTCCGTCGATCTGAGCGATTTCGTACCTGTGTTCGACGAGCAGTTCAATGGCGATACGCTGGACAGAAGCCTGTGGAAGACATCTCTACCCTGGGGTGAGAACACAACAATCAACTTGGAAAGGCAGTATTTCGTCAACACTTTTGGCAACAACCCAACTGATTATGATCCGTTCGTGTTCACAGGCAGCACCTTGCAAATCACTGGCGTGCCCACACCCGCCGAAGACCTGTCAGCGGTGAACAACCTCCCCTATTTATCCGGGGTATTAACCACTGCTGATCACTTCGAGATGACTTACGGTTACGTTGAGATGCGCGCGAAGGTCGCGAGTGGCCAAGGACTCCTGTCCACGTTTTATCTCTTTAATCAGGACTTCGAAAAGAATCAGCCCGAGATTGATATTCTTGAATACCTTGGTGATCGTCCAGATAAAACCTATCAAACCTACCACTACTATGACAGTAATCGCGCACGCTACTTCAGTGGTGAAAAGCACTCATCACCAACCATGGAATCCACAACTGGTATTGATATGAGCGCTGACTTCCACACTTACGGTTTACTGTGGGAAGAAGGTCTGGCCGTCTGGTATATCGATGGGCGAGAAGTCAAAAGACTTGCTGGCGTGCGCATCTCAGACGAGCCGATGAACATCATCGCGCATCTGGTTATTGGTAGTGAATGGATCGGCGAACCTGATGCCAGCGCCATTCCAGCGGTTCTGGAAATCGATCACATCAGGGCCTGGCAGCGACGCTAGATCAGCTCTTGATCACAGCAGTGACGAAACAATAGCAAGTAACTTGCTACCTTGAATCAATTGCCGTCAGTACCCTTGATTCAAAAAAATGTTGCAGGCGTGTTTACACACGCCTGCAACCAACCTCCAAGGTATTACTGATTATCAGCGGCGTGAGTCACTAATTGGATCTCATCAGACCCAACACTCTGACCGCTTTCGTCTCGAGCGACAACGTTAAAGGAATAATCATTCCCATCAACCAAACCGTCGATGAAAAAACTGCGTCCGTCTGTCTGTCCGATCATTACGCCGTTTTGAAAGACGTCAAATAGATAGAAGCCATCGCCAAGTGATCCGGTATCCCAGAACAGCTCAAGAGCGCTCTGTGAATAGACCTCACCACTAAGAGGCAGCAAACCGCCTGATGTTGTTTCACCAGAGTTACCGGCACTGCCACCAGTCGTCATCGCTGTAACAGATACTTCTGATCGTACATCTCCAGAAGATGCTATCTCGGTAACCGTGTAGTTGTAGTTGGTTCCACCCTGCAAACCATCATCAAAGTAGCTGGCGCCATCGCTTACCGTCAGCAAGTTACCGTCACGTCGCACTTCATACGAGCTATCGCCAGAGGCGTTATTAACCCAGAAAAGCTCCAGTGCACTGCTTGAATAAACTTGAGCCGAGAGAGTATTTGACGAATCATCAGAACCACCTGTAGAACCTGAAGCGGCTCCTGTTTGTACAGTGTCTGAACGCCCCCATGTCTGCCAGGTACCAGTTCCAGTGGCAACAACATAGTAGTCACCTACGGCTGGCGATTCCCAAGAGTTCGCAGCCGAAGAGATAGTCTCGATCCATTCGCCATTACCACGGTGAATATTGATCGATACCGCATCGACGCTATCCCATCTGATGGTGTTTCCATCCACCCGTACCGCTGGAGCTTGCACTGTAGCAACCGGTGCAACTGGTTCTGGTGCCGGCTCTGGCGCAGGTTCCGGAGCAGGCTCAGGTGCTGGCGTTGGTTCTGGGGCCGGCTCTGGTGCTGGTTCCGGAGTTGGCTCAGGAGCTGGCGTAGACACACCACCGTCTGTGGTAGGTGAATTTGGCAGGCTATCGAAGCGAGACGCTGAAAAATCTACCGACTCGTATCTGTGCAAGGAAATTCGGTCAATAGCGTGTCCCATAGAGCGACCGGAGATTTGCATGGTGTGTACACCAGCAGAAAAGAACTGACGGATTGGCCGTCCGACAAAATCGACGGTGGCTGATCTCCAGGACCACTGGTTCAGTTCGTTCATAAAGACCTTGGTCCAGTTGTTGATGGGCTCTTCACCAGACACATTGCTACCGGTAGGAAAGCGAACCCAGCTGTCGTTGTATTCGCTTGCGATATCGCCAATGGCAATACGTGAGCGCCAGATCATCTGATAGTTACCAGCTGTCTGAATACGGAAGGTATAAGTTTTGGTACCACGCCCCGCGGTATTCACATCAAAGGAATTTGTACCGGTCCAAAGATGGTATCCACTGCCTGAAAAACCGCCAATTGATGTCTCCAAACTCCATTCACCGTTCGCTGGAGACGATTCTGCCTCCATAAGAACAATGCCGTTTTGTTCAATGAAGGTCATGGCTGAAGCCTGACTAATCGATAGCGCAAGGGTAATCATTACGCTGAAAATCAACGTCTTAAATTTATACATGAAGAAGTAACTCGAAGATTGAGCCAGCAGCTGCCAGCTAAAATTTAGGGTGCTTGGTTTAAGAGCGTCAAAATACTACCGAGTTATGCAATTAAGCTCCAATCATTCTTGATTAACGTTTGCTTAGAATCTTCTGTTTATACTTTCAGTCAAATTTCGACGTATTGTTTGTCAAATTCTGACGGGTTGTATAAACTCTCCATCCTCAACACGGTAACGCGTGTTTAACAAGTGACTTTTCACTTAACTTTTTCAGCCTGAACTTCATCGTCTTAATGGACATTCTCGATTCCGAAACCCGGAACCTGACGCGCAAGGAAAGATTGGTCGCCGAGCGGCACAATCTCTTTCTGACCATCGCGCGCCAGATGATGCATGACGAAGGCTTCCATCAGCTGAGCATGGATCGCGTCGCGGACGCCGCTGAATATTCGAAAGGTACCGTCTATCAACATTTCCCCAATAAGGAGGAAATGCTGATTCAGCTATGCAATCGTTCAATGAGTTCACTGCTGAGCTACGGTCAGCGGGCTGTTGACTATCCAGGGAACCATCGGGAACGCTGCCTCGCCTTCATGTTTGCTCATGAACTCTGGCAAAGCATTGAGCCTGAGGACATCTGCATGATGCATAACCTGCACACCGATGGATTGATGGATAAGGTCAGTGTGAAAAGCCGAGAAATTCACGACCAATTTGAAAACGCAATACTCGGTCAGGTATCGAGCATTGTGCAAGACGCCAAAGATGCACGTGATCTGCCCAACAGCTCACTGAACGCTCAGGAAATGGTCTTTGGCTTGTGGTCTCTATGCCACGGCGGGCAATTGTTGCGTAGCTACGACTTACCGCTTGATCAAATCGGTATACGCAATCCCGGCAGAACCTTAACGGTCATCGCTCAGGCAGCACTTAATGGATTCGGTTGGCAGCCCTTGATGAACGAGGACCAAACCGATGAATTACTGACCAAGTTCAAGAACGAATATTTTCGTACTGAAATCGAAGCCCTTAAAGCACTCGAGCCTGCAAACATGGATGCAGTAACGTGAAGTGAATGATCTATAAGGATTCCGCAACAGTACAAACTCAAAGATTTTAAAATTCGACAGG
>CAZQOI010000100.1:5146-8379 GCA_964594905.1 uncultured Granulosicoccaceae bacterium | reverse complement strand
CGCGTAACACCGATGCCATAGCAACCCATCTTCAGAGTTTGTGGTTTGCCGTTTTCATCCAGAACAGTAGCGTTCATGGCTTTACTGTAGGTATCGCCAAGCTGGAATATATGACCAACCTCAATGCCACGTACAATTTTCAAGGTACCGGAACCTTCAGGGTTCTGATCGCCCTCAACCACATTGCGGAGATCTTTTACCACGGGTTCAGGTAAATCACGTCCCCAGTTAACACCAACGAGATGTTGCCCATTGCTATTGGCACCGGCGACGAAGTCACTCATATTGGCGGCATCTGCGTCAGCGATGACAGGAATACTCAAGCCGACTGGACCGATGGAACCGGCATCGCAGTTAGCAACCGATTTGATCGCGTCAGCGTCAGCCATTTCGAGCGGTGCTGCTACCTCGTCAAGATGTTCTGCTTTGATCTCGTTGAGTTGGTGATCACCACGTAGCACCAGTGCAACAACTGGCGATTCAGTGCCTTTTACCAATAGTGTTTTCATGCAGTTCGATTCTGGCACTTTCATAGCGGTCGCCAAGTCCACGATCGTGTGAACATCGGGGGTATCGACTTTCGTCATCTCTTTTGATGCCTTGTCGCGGCTGCCCTGTGCAACGGCCGCAGCCTTTTCCATGTTGGCTGCATAGTCACCTTCCGTGGCATACACCACGGCGTCTTCACCACTGTCTGCAAGCACATGGAATTCGCGCGACTTAGCGCCACCGATGCTGCCACTGTCAGCTTCTACAGCTCGGTAGTCGAGGCCAATGCGGTCAAAGATTTTGCAGTAGGCGATATGCATATCATCAAAACTTTTTTGCAAAGAAGCTTCGTCAATCCCAAACGAGTACGCATCCTTCATGATGAATTCGCGCGAACGCATGACACCAAAGCGTGGGCGAATCTCATCGCGAAACTTGGTTTGTATCTGATAAAGGTTGATAGGTAGTTGCCGGTAACTTTTCAGTTCGCGTCGGGCAATGTCAGTCACCACCTCTTCGTGAGTTGGGCCAATGCAGTAGTCCCGCTGGTGCCGATCGATAACACGCAGTAGTTCAGGCCCATATTTTTCCCAACGCCCGGATTCAGCCCAGAGTTCAGCTGGGTGGACCGCCGGCATCAAGATTTCCAGTGCGCCGGCATTGTCCATTTCCTCACGTACAATGGCGTCGATTTTTCGTAATACGCGATGGCCCAGGGGCAACCAGCTGTAGAGGCCGGATCCCAGCCGACGCACGAATCCGGCACGCAGCATCAGCTGATGGCTGATTATTTCTGCATCATTTGGTGTTTCTTTGGTCGTCGCTATGTGAAACTGGCTGGCGCGCATTTGCGTGTATCTCGAATTTCTTTCCGGCGAGTATAGCGAGCACTTTGGGGTCGACACCATGTCCGACAGGCGATTACAAGTATTTCACACCGTAGCGGGGGTATTGAGCTTCACTCGCGCGGCTGAAATGCTCAACATGACGCAGCCTGCGGTGACCCACCAAATCAGGCAACTCGAGGAAGAGCTGAATACTCGACTCTTCGATCGGACCAACAATCGCATCAGTCTGACTTTGACCGGTGAAGAGGTATTGGTCTTCGCAAATCGCATTATCGCTCTTTACGGAGAGATGAACGAGTCGGTGAAATCACTGACGGGCGATCGCACGGGACTGGTGACGCTTGGAGCCAGCACGACTATTGCCGAATACATGCTGCCAGGTCTACTCGGTGATTTTCAGCAGAAGTTTCCCGATGTGCAGATTCGACTGCGTGTTGCCAACACCGATGCGGTGGTGGCGATGGTCGCTGACAATGCCATTGATCTTGGCGTTGTCGAGGGTAATGTTGATAGTCAGTTGCTGCGAATTGAAGAATGCCAGCAGGATGAGTTGCAGGTACTTATGCCCCCGCAGCACCCACTGGTTGATGAAATATCCGTCAAACCCTCTCAATTGCTTGATCATCCTTTTATTTATCGTGAGGATGGCTCGGGTACTCGCAGCGTTATTGAAGGCTATTTTGCCGATCAAGGTACCGATGTGAGTCAGCTCAATCGCCTGTTTGAATTGGGCAGCACCGAAGCAATCAAGGGCGCGGTGCAGGCTGGCATGGGTGTGTCGATCGTATCCAAGGCCACGGTTGCTAAAGAACTAGCCCTTGGTTTGCTAGTTACCCGCCGTTTGTCGCCCCCGCTTATGCGCCCGTTTTATTTCGTCAGGCAACGGCAAAAATTCCGCACGCATGTCATGGATGAGCTGTTTCAATTCGCCCGGCAGTATTTCGAAGAGTTGAATTCAAGCTGATAAAGAGCTTGTCATGTCAAAAAACAGACGTTCTTTTGCACTGTTCTTGCACATCCAACGAATCTGGATCATCTGAAAGAATGCAGGCCATGATTGGGTGGCATACTGTTTTTTCAGAATTCACGCAGTAGAGCAGGAGTTTCCGGGGCGATGCTAGACATCATTCGCGATTGGTATTCGCGAAATTTTTCAGATCCACAGGCGGTCATCCTGGCTTTGCTGCTGCTTGTCGTCTTTGGTTTGCTCTGGCTGGTCGGCGATATTCTCGCGCCTGTATTGTTTGCACTGGTGCTGGCTTATTTGCTCGAAGGCGTAGTAGCAACCATGCAGAACTGGCGCGTGCCTCGAACTGCTGCATCTGTGGTCGTTCTATTGATGATTATCTCGATATCACTGATCGTTTTATTTGGACTGGTACCGGTACTGTCTCAGCAGCTCACAGGGCTGGTTCGGGAAGTACCCGGCATGATCCAGAACATTCAGGAGCAGCTTCTGCGTCTGCCCGAGAAATACCCTGATGTATTTACCGTCGAGCAGGTCAATGAAATGATTGACAATCTGCGCGCCGAGCTTGGCCAGCTGACGCAAAACATACTGTCATTTTCCCTGGCCCGTCTTGGCACCATTGTGGTGATCTCGGTTTATGTGGTGCTTGTGCCGTTGATGGTTTTCTTTGCATTGAAAGACAAGGACAAGCTCTTAAGCTTTGCTGGCAAGTTTGTGCCAAACCGCAGTGAGCTCTCGTTCAAGGTGTGGCGTGAAGTGGATCAAAAAATCGCTAACTATATTCGTGGCAAATTTGTTGAGATTTGTATTGTCTGGGTGGCGACCTATGTGGTGTTCGCCATCATGGGTCTTAACTATTCCTTGCTATTGAGTTTTCTTGTAGGTCTGTCGGTTATTGTTCCATACGTGGGTGCGGTGGCAGTCAC
>CAZQOI010000100.1:0-5046 GCA_964594905.1 uncultured Granulosicoccaceae bacterium | reverse complement strand
ATTAGTGCTAATCAAGGTTAGTCACAGCGGCCAGCACTTCATCAACGTGTCCGGGTACTTTAACTTTGCGCCATTCCTGGCGCAATTTGCCTTTTTCGTCGATCAAGAATGTACTGCGCTCAATTCCCTCGAACTCTTTGCCATACATTTTCTTCAGCTTGATCACATCGTATTGCTTGCACATCTCTCCTGACTCATCAGACAGCAGTTCAAACGGCATGGATTGCTTTGCCTTGAATTTCTCGTGGCTTGCGATGGTGTCTTGTGACACGCCGAGAATCACTGTATTGGCCTTGGAAAAAGCCTTGGAGGCATCGCGAAAGTCTTGGCTTTCGGTGGTACAGCCAGGAGTGGCATCACGTGGATAGAAGTATAAAACGACCTTCTGACCTTTTAAGTCGGACAGGTTGATCTGTTGATCGCCCGTGGCCGGAAGATCGAAGGCCGGTGCGGGTTTGCCAATTGCTGTCGTCATGGTTGAACCTCCGAGTGACTGTTTGCGCGTGTAAATTTGCAGATCAGTCTACCGCAGGGCTTCATCAGGGCTGGTGCTGGGGCATTTGTTGTCGTGATGTTGTAACAGAACGGTTGTTAAAGGGCGGTGCCGTCAGTACCATTGCCTGCTGCAACTGAGGGTAGAACTATGTTTGAGGGCAGCATGGTGGCGTTGGCCACCCCGATGCTCGACGATGGCGAGGTGGATACAGCCGCATTGGCAAATCTCGTTGAATTTCATGTCGAATCAGGCACCGATGCGATTGTCGCGGTTGGTACCAGTGGTGAGTCGTCAACGCTGACGGTCCCTGAGCATGCTTCTGTCGTCAAACAGGTAGTCAAACTCGTCAACAAACGTATTCCTGTCATCGCAGGAACGGGGGCAAATGCAACGGCCGAGGCCATTGAACTGACCAAACACGCCATGGAAGTCGGTGCTGATGCCTGTCTGCTGGTCACGCCGTATTACAACAAGCCGACTCAGGAAGGTCTGTATCAACATTTCAAGGCCGTTGCAGAAGCTGTGGCAATTCCGCAAATTCTCTACAACGTGCCTGGGCGTACAGCGCTAGACATGGCGCCTGAGACAACTGCGCGTTTGTCCTCTATCAGCAATATCATTGGTATCAAAGAGGCTTTTGGCGAAGTCTCGCGAATCAAGGAATTGGTGGCCTCTTGTGGTCAAGATTTCATGATTGTCACGGGCGATGATGCAACCGCTATGGAAAGCATTCTGGCGGGTGCGCACGGTGATATATCGGTGACGGCTAATGTTGTGCCGCGCGATATGCACCTGATGTGTAAGGCAGCAAGAGCTGGGGATCGGGCAACTGCTGAGGCTATAGAGGCGCGGATCAGCGATCTGCATCGGGTTTTGTTCCTTGAATCCAACCCGATTCCAGTCAAGTGGGCTTTGCATCAGATGGGACGAATCGGACCGGGCATTCGTCTGCCGTTGACGCCAATGGCCGCTGAGTTCGAGGCACCCGTGCGTGCCGCATTGGAAAAAGCCGGCGCATTGTAAGTATCAAGTACCGTACTCGCGGCGGTTCACTGGACTACCCTATATGACTTGTTACATAGAATCATTTTGAGGATAACCATGCGGCTTGACGAGTTATCGTTCTGCACGACCGGCGGGCATCGGGCAATGTTACGCCTTGGCCTGATCAGTGTCTTGATGCTGTCACTTTCCGCCTGTTCTGCGCTGCGAAGTTCCAACAGTCCGGACATTGTGTACAGCAGCGATTCGCAATCAGCTCGAGCCTTGCAGGTGCCACCTGATCTCACTGACATCAGCGACAGCGAACAATTTGTGTTGCCAGGGCGAAATGGTGGGGAAGTCCGTCGTAATACCTTGTTACCACAGTTCGACTCGACTCGCTTTGTGCGTGGTTCTGGTGAAAACTGGCTTGCTATCGACGCTGCACCTGAAACCGTATGGCCGCAGCTATTAGCTTTTCTGCGTAGTCAAAAATATCAGGTGGAACAAACCGCTCCAACCTCCGGTGTCATTTCTACTCAGTGGCGTGAAGCATCGGGCAATGGTGACGGTAACGTTTTGAAAAATTTGTTGGGTGCTGATGAGCAATACTCGCGACTCTGGTTTCGACTGGAACGGGACGGCAGTAACACTCGTCTCTTTGCGCGCTCACAGGCAACCACTGAATCTCTAGCGAAAAACAACTCAGGTGGCGGCACTTGGCCATCGTCATCCCATGATCCAGAAGCCACCAGCGCTGTGTTAGTGCAGTTGATGACATTTATTGGTGTGGAAGAACAAAAAGCCCGCGGTATCATAAGTAGTGCAGAGGCGGGTTCAGTGCTTAATGATGCTTTTCTGCAAAGAACAACCGCTGGTAGTCAGTTATTGATTAACAAAGGCTACGAACCCTCGTTCGATGCAGTATTGAGTGCATTAGAAACCTTGAACTTGATTGTTGAGGCAAGCTCTGAATCATTTGGGCGTATTCAAGTTATTCGCGATACCGCTGATGCTGTATTGCTTGATCTGAAACCATTGCATGTCAGTGCCGTTGTCATTGAAGTGAGAAACGCCAACGGTCAGCGCCTGGAAGAGAGTGACGAGTCTGGTCTGCTTACGGCCCTGCGTGATGCCATTGTTTGAGAGTAGCTTCGCGTGATCACGGTTGCGTCCTTAGGTAGTGGCAGTTCCGGGAATTCTTTACTGGTGCGAGCGGGCACTACCACCTTGTTGGTGGACTGTGGTTTCACCATGAAAGAATCAATTGCCCGGATGGCGACGCTTGGAGTTGCACCGCATCAACTTGATGCCATCTTGCTGACTCACGAGCATGGAGACCACACCAAAGGCGTAGGACCTTTATCAAGAAAATTCTCATTGCCGGTCTGGTGTACACATGGCACTTATAACGGTGCTCGCGACAATCGTTATGCGGCAGTCGAGCTCTTTCATGCACACGATTCATTCTCGATAGGGGGAATCGAAATAGATCCCTTCCCTACACCACATGATGCAGCAGAGTCTTGTCAGTTTGTATTTTCAGCCTCTGATACGCGCTTTGCCAATGTCACTGATCTGGGTGCGTGTACGCCACATGTTCAGCAGAAACTACAAGGCGTTCATGGGCTTGTGGTTGAATGCAACTATGATAATGAGATGCTCAGGCAAGGGCCTTATCCGCCCAGTCTGCAAGCGCGCATTCGTTCGGATTATGGGCACCTCGGTAACGATCAAGCGGGTGCATTGGTGCAAGAACTGGATCATGCATCGTTGCAATGGATTCTGCTTGGGCATTTGTCAGAACAAAACAATTCAGATGCCATTGCCATGGAGACCATTAGCTCCTATGTCAAAGACCGCCACGAGCGTATCAATGTGCTGGCCCAACATTGCAGTAGTACCTGGTTTACCGTTGATGCTAAGGCGCTGAATAGACCTCAACAGGCTAGCGAGAAGCCGCCTCTTGAAGAAGCGTTGGCTTAGCCCTAACAGTGCTAGCCGACCTGACGAAGGTTGTCCAGAGCTTCGACGTAGTGTTCAATCTGAACTGTAATTCCAGCGAGATCGAGCTTGCTATAGCTCAGTAGTTCCTCGCGGCTGCCATGTTCGATATTTTCATCGGGTAGCCCGATAGCTCTTACTGGTGTTTTCACTGATGCGCTTGACAGGTATTCCATGACTCCTGCACCGGCGCCACCGGCAATCGCGTTTTCTTCGATGGTGATGATCAGATCGTGGTTTTCGGCGATCGAGTCAATCAGATCAGTGTCCAGCGGCTTGATAAAGCGCATGTTGACAACCGTGTAACCAGACTTGATGCCAATTTCTTCGGCACTAGTAACCATTGCGCCGAAGGCTAACAGGGCAACTCGACTACCTTGATGGCGGATATCTGCTCGCCCAATTTCATAGGCATGCATTGTTTCATCGACATCGACTCCCGGACCTTTTCCACGTGGATAGCGCACAGCGCTTGGGCCCTCATGCTGCATGCCGGTGTACAACATATGTCGACATTCATTTTCGTCGGCAGGCGCCATGATTACCATATTTGGCAGACAACGCATGAAAGAGATGTCGTAGTTACCTGCGTGGGTCGGGCCGTCGGGCCCTACCAAGCCAGCACGATCTATAGCGAACAGCACCGGTAGATTTTGAATAGCGACATCGTGTACCAGTTGATCGTAAGCGCGTTGCAAAAATGTTGAGTAAATAGCAACCACCGGTTTCTTGCCACCGCAGGCGAGCCCGGCAGCTAGTGCGACCGAGTGTTGTTCGGCAATGCCAACGTCATAGTAGCGGTCAGGGAACTGTTGTTCGAATTCGACAAGACCAGAGCCCTCACGCATAGCGGGTGTAATGCCGACAACTCGATCATCGCGTGCGGCCATGTCACACAACCAACGACCGAAAACCTGGGTATAGGTTGGACTGTTGGACTTCGATGTTTTCAGTGGTTTTCCGGTTTCCGGATTGAATGGCGTTACAGCATGCAACGCCAAAGGATCTTGTTCGGCAAATTTATAGCCGTGGCCCTTTTTAGTCACTACATGCAGAAAAACTGGACCCTTGAGTTCCCGAACGTTTCTCATGACCGCGACTAAGCTAGCGACATCGTGTCCGTCAACGGGTCCGTAATAGTTGAAGCCAAGTTCCTCGAACAAGCTGCAGGGTACGACCATGCCTTTGACATGTTCTTCGGTGCGACGTGCAAGTTCCAGCATGGAAGGTACTTTTTCCAACACGCGTTTACTGCCTTCACGGGCCCCGGTAACAAATTTGCCGGTCAGCATGCGAGCCAGGTATTTATTCATTGCACCGACATTCGGTGAAATAGACATATCGTTGTCGTTCAATACAACCAGCATGTCTGCCTTCTCGCCACCGGCATGTTGCAATGCTTCGTAGGCGAGTCCCGCAGTCAGGGCACCATCACCAATAATGGCGACGACCTTTTCATCATCATTGGCGGCTAGTGCCATACCAAGTGCCGCACTGATTGAGGTACTCGAATGGCCAACGCCGAAGGTGTCGTATTCGCTTTCAGCCCGATTAGGAAACCCGGC
>CAZQOI010000099.1:0-8524 GCA_964594905.1 uncultured Granulosicoccaceae bacterium | reverse complement strand
ACTGCCCGGCGTTTCCCGAAAATGGCCGCAGTGTCTATATGTCCAATCTGTTTGTTGGCGAACAACTACTGGCCGAGAGCCCAATGAAAGATCATCCACTGACCCCAATGCGTGACAGCAACCTTTGTCGCTTGTTAACGCCACAGGTAAGCGGACCGGTGGCAGGTATCACCTGGCCAACGGTTACTCAAGGTCCAGATGAGATTCGCACTGCACTCAAAGCACACTCCGACGCGGGTATCCAGCATGTTGTCATTGATGCTGTCTCGAGTGATGATCTGCTCAATATAGTTCGAGCCACCGAACACCTTGCTCTATTAACTGGTGGTAGTGCTCTAGCCATGCATCTACCAGGACTATTCCGCGTACGTGGTTGGCTAAAAGACGCTGATCAGGTCGCGCCCGAAAAACCACCAGTCGGTAAACAGTTGGTGTTGAGTGGCAGCTGTTCATCAATGACGCAGGCTCAGGTTGCAGCACAAAAAGCGAAAGCACCTTCCTTCCAGATCGATCCACTTAAGCTCACACGCAATGATCAATTAGCTGAGGCTCGAGAATGGCTCGCACAAAAACTTCACGCAGTAGAGGCGAGCACTGCCACGAGCAACGTCGGCTTGGCACCACTGGTGTACGCGACCGCCGATAGCGAATCAGTGACAAAAGCACAAAATGAAATAGGCGTTGAGGCGGCCGGCAATATTGTTGAAAACGCTTTAGCGCAACTCGCTCAAGATTCAATCGATCTCGGCGTTCGCCAGTTGGTCGTAGCGGGAGGTGAAAGTTCAGGAGCTGTCGCGCAGGCACTCAAATTAAAATCCTTGCGCGTCGGCACTGAAATTACACCGGGTGTGCCATGGACATATGCCGACATTGCCAACGAAACTTTTGCCATCGCTTTGAAATCGGGTAATTTTGGTGAGGAGCACTTTTTCTCTGAGGCATTCACCGCTTTGTACAACAACGATCAATAACACTTTTCGGCTCTCCCGATCGATTCAATCCGGACATCAGCCAGAATCATCCTTTCCAGGGTTGGTTTGTGTTGCAACACCTGCTTCAATTTCCTTTTCAGTCGGCTCTCTGACGGCCACTATCGCAATATTGAAATGCAACACCTGGCCTGCCAGAGGGTGATTTGCATCCAGTACAACTGTGTCGTCGTTGATTTCCTTTACAGTGACCAGCTGCGATTCGCCATCAGCACCCAAAGCCTTGAAACGCATGCCGAGCTTTAACTGTACAGTATCAGCAAGTTTCTCTTTAGGCCACTCAACAATAAGCTCTTCATCGCTGTAGCCGTATCCATCTTCAGGATAAATTGTGGCTTCAATATTGTCCCCCGCCTGATGACCCGTTAGCTCTCGCTCAAGGCTTGGTAACAAGGCATTTGTATTGTGCATGTACACCATAGGCAAACCGCCCTGCGAACTGTCAATGAGTTCACCAAAGCCATTGCTTAACTGGTAGTGCATGGACACGACTCGGTTATCGTCAATGATCATGATTGTCCTCGCTCTTGTTCTCCAAGACCTCTCAAAAACCATCTCAGGATTTGATCGCCACAGCGTCGATAGTTGCGTGCTGAAGCGTTACGAAAAAGCGCGCCAGTTTCAGACTTACTGAGGCGGCCACCGCCGCGCACGATCAGTTCATGAACATCGTCGGTACGAAGCTTGAACGCGATACGTAATTGTTTCAACACATGATTGTTATCACGCATTTTCGCTTTATTTTCAGCACTTGCGGCGGAATCATGTTTCTCAGATGACGCCGAAGTACCCGCTCTGCTAACTACTTTTTCATTTACGCTCGCGTCTTTACTTTTCGGAGGTGGCCCACGACGTTCGATGATTAACCCAGCTAATAGCGCCTCAAGCACCACTTGTGAACACTCAACTTGCACATCATTTTTTACTTCATCATCTTTTGGTTTTCGCCAAGACGCTACCGTAGAGACGTCAAGCATTTGACCACCTAGTGCAATTACTCTCACTGTCTCCGAATCATCAAGACTAGCGGCGTAACGAACACGCAAAGCGACATCGGAATTATCCATGAGTTTCTATAAATTTTTTACCTTAATTGCAAGCCGTAAAACGCTGTTTCATAACGTGTTCTAGAACACCTTTATTCTCAAAAAAGCGAAGTACTAGCGATCGTGCTCGTGACCCGGTTCTGTTTTTCATGCGACAGCCTTACGCTCCCATCAGCAATTTTGTATGATGCCAACTGCTCATCAAACCACGTAGCGGGAAAGACACAGCTGATGGATTTATTGTCGTCATTAAATATACCCACGCCAATCATTTACATTTTAGTTACTGCAGCTGTGTGTCTGTTGGTTGGTTATTTCTTTGGCAATCGTCGCAACAAACAGTTACGACGCAACCTTCAGCGCGAGCATAACGAACAAAATCTTGCTCTGCTTGAAGCCAAGTCAAAATATGAACGAGTGCGGAGAGTTGCTGCTCAGCAAGCCCGAAAAGATCGCCTGCTAGCCTTAACCTTGAAACGACTCAAGAGCGCAAATCTTCGCGTTGAAGAATTGACAGCAACAGTACACTCACAGGAAAAGCGTCACTTCATGAATGAGTCACGTCTGCGCATGAACGTTGTCGACTCAAATGAAAAGGCAATAAAAGCCGCAGGTATTGCCAGACAGGCAATGATGCATCTCAAAAAGGCGAAGCATAATTCATCTTCTGCTGAATCGAATCCAAGCACTAAGCAATACACCACTGTCGTTGATCAAAACTCGGTCGAGACGCGACGCACCGCCATCTCACGAGCGACAACACATGACAGCTCTCGCCTCAACGGTGTGCATTCCAGCAACGAGGTAGTTCCACCCTCACCCGCTTGACACAATCGGTAACACACGACATCGTTTACAAATCGTGACAAGTCGTTAGTCGGTGGTATTATCGCGGCAATGTCCGCACATGCCCTTAACCTAGATATTCCAGATCCAGAGGCACCTAGCATCTGGCCATGGATCCTTGCTCTGGTTTGCGGCGCACTCCTGGTACTGACTCTCAATACTCAGGTACCTAAAATACCGGCCTCGTTAACCCAGCAAGCCTTGGGCGTCCTGTCGTCCAACAAAATTGGCGGTGTGACCCTCGAACTGGATGGAAGGGAGCTCACTGTCGGCGGCACCATTGAAGACACTGTCGATCGTCAGGATCTGCTTCTTCAGATGGCCAGCATCGAGGGCGTGAGAAGCGTATGGGATGATCTGACCGTCGTGGATCCAAAACTCAGAGCACGCGCCGAGTTAGAGCGATTCCAGCAGGCACTCGCGGATATTCGCTCAGAAGAAGTCATCTTCGAACCGGGCAGCGCAGCCTTCGCCAGTGGCAGCCGAAGTGCTCTTGAGAGCTTGGTTCAATTGCTTCGCGGCTACCCCGAATACCGAGTGCGCATCTCAGGCCACACAGACAACACGGGACGACCGCAAATCAATCTCCGCATCAGCAGAGAGCGAGCGCAGGCGGTTGCAGACTATCTCATTACAAGTGGCGTTTCCGCAGCGCAGGTCACTGCTCAAGGCTATGGTGCTTCGCAGCCCATAGCGGATAACGGCACCGAAACTGGTCGAGCGCGTAATCGGCGCATCGAAATCACCCACACCAACTGATGTTTGATAGACACGGAGCAATGATGTGATTTACCTCATTTCTCAGATAGCCTTGAGTCTACTGCTAGCCGCCGGCTTGGGTGGTGCGCTCGGATGGATATTGCACCGTTCGCGCAATGTCAAACGTGTGGAGCAGATGCGTCAGTTGTTGCTGCGTCAAAGCAGTCAATTGTCACAGGCTCAGACTGACGTGGCGATGCTCACTGACGATTTCGACGATCTGAAACAAAAATCGTCCACTGAAATCGACAAACTCAAGCAGGATACAAAGCAGATTCCTGCCTTGAATCAAAATCTTGAGAAAAGTCAGTTGTTAGTCCGGCAGTTGATGCAAAAACACGAAGCCAAGGTGCGAGAAATTTCCGATGAAAATCACACCCTGAGCACCCAGCTGTCAACGATGACAGATCGCGAAAACGCCTATAAAAAGTTGCAGGCTGAGCTCGATCTATCGCGTCGCGAAGTCATTTCATTAAAGGGTGGCAAAGCAGATAATACGAGCCTACAGCTGAACGATAATCAGGCCGCTGTCGAAGACGATACAAACGAAGAATTGTTTGGCAAAGCAGAAACCTCCTCTGTTGATGATGCGACCTCACAAACCGCACTCGACCTTGAAGAAGCGGCTGATCAAGTGATCAACGATTCCTTCGATGCGACCGCCATTGATGCAGAGATTCAACCTGAACTGGACTCGACGGATGCACGCGAGGACGCGGATTTTGATCAGAGCGAACCCACCTTTGTTGAAGAAGACGATCCTCATGAGGTGGATCTATCTGGCGCCACCGCGATTGCAGAATCCGAAGCGGCCCTGGAAGACGATCTCGATGCAGATCGCGAGCCTCTAGAAGATGAAAAACCGTTGTTTGAACCGGTTGAACAACGAGACGATTTGAAACAGATTTTTGGCATTGGACCTGTCACCGAAAAAGCCTTGAACAAGCTGGGTATCACCAGCTACTCGCAGCTGGCGGGTCTGAAACGTCACGAAATCGAAAAGATCGCTAATGCGCTGCAAATTTTCCCTGGTCGTATTGAACGCGACAATTGGGTCGGCAACGCACGTCGCCAATTAGAGGATGTGCTCGAGGAGCTGTAAATCGTTGCTAGAGCGGGGTTTCACGACAGATCCGTGGCGCGAGGCTTGCAGTAATAGGACATTCCAGACGCTGCTGATCCTGTCACTAACGTGCTCCGAGCTTCCCACCGATTTGCCCTGCTAGTACTCCTTGGTGCGAGCACGTCTATTGATGCGTCAGCAACAAGCGCTAGTGAGCAACTTGGGGAATTCGAAAGCTGCTCGATTGGCGGTAGAACAGCCTCTTTAGTTGGAGAATGTTCCAGCCTGGAAGTACCCCTTGATTATGCGAATCCGGCAGGCGAGAAAATCACGCTCGCCATCGCCCGTATAAAAGCTAACAAGAAGAACAGCAGTCGCGAAGCGTTCACCATCATTGCTGGTGGACCAGGTCAGTCGGCAATCGATTCTTTCGCCGCAGTCGCTCCCGCTTTCAGACACATTCTCAAGGAACGAGATTTGGTGTTGATCGATCAACGGGGCACTGGCGCATCCAACCCACTACTCTGCGACTCGCCCCCTGACAGTGTTGAGTTGGATCTTGACCCCGACCTTGATAAGGTGCGCGACGATGCTCTCAGCTGCCATCAACAACAAACAGTAGATACACGCTTTTTTACTAGCTCGGTTGCCGTCCAGGATATCGAGACGGTTCGTAAACAGCTGGGCATCGAACAATGGAATATCTACGGTATTTCCTACGGTACGCGTGTCGCTCTTCATTATGTTCGTAAATACCCCAACAACGTAAGAACGCTGATCCTTGATGCGGTAGTACCACCATCAATTGCGCTGGGACCTGATATCGCGCCATTGGCACAACGCACACTTGATTTGATCTTTGAACGTTGCCAAAGCAGTGAAGATTGTGAAGCTCGCTTTGGCGATATGCACAGCAAAACTGACAAGCTTATTCAGGAACTGGAGGCAACTCCAAAAAGCGTTAGTTATGAAGATATCGCTACAGGCCAACTCAAGGAAATCCAATTCACGCGAAATCATCTTGCGGTAACACTCAGGCTCATGTCATACAATGCGCTCACGGCAGCGTTGATACCATCAATGTTGCATGATGCTATCGAGAATAATAACTTTGCACCACTTGCTAGGCAGGCAGAACTACAAACCAGTACGCTAGGTGACACATTAGCGACGGGATTGCATCACGCGGTTGTGTGTACTGAAGACGCACCGTATATGGATAGCGCCGAAAACAATAACGAGCAAAAATCGAACAGCTACCTTGGCGATGGCGTTGTCGATACCTTGAAGGCCAGCTGCGAGGCTTGGCCCGTAGGTATCATCGATGATGATTTCAAACAGGCCGTCAAGTCAGAGGTGCCAACTTTGGTGTTGTCGGGTAGCGCTGACCCGGTAACTCCTCCAGCCTACGGTGATCTTGTTGCCAAAAATTTCAGTAACCATGTTCACGTTGTCAATGATCATCAAGGTCATATGCAATCACCGCTAGGTTGTGTGCCGCAACTGATGGCGCAACTGGTTGCGACAGCATCAGTTGATGAGCTTTCTCTCGAGTGCACAGGGCGCATCCACACACCCGCCTTTTTTATCGATGCTAACGGTCCTTTACCATGATCATCGCAGAGGGGCTCAAGAAAAGCTTCAAACGCCCTGGAGCCAAGCGTCGCGATGAACCCGTTCACGCAGTAAGCTCGGTTAGCTTTACGGCAAACGACGGACAGATAACAGGGTTGTTAGGCCCGAATGGTGCTGGCAAGTCTACAAGCCTTCGCATGCTAGCAACATTAATTACACCCGATGCCGGCCGTGCAGTCATCGACAACAAGGATGTTGTGGAAGACGTACTGGGCGTGCGCCAACACCTTGGCTTCATGCCGCACAACGCTGGTGTTTACCCTCGCCTGACCGCGCGCGAGAACGTGCACTACTACGCTCGACTCTGCGGTCTAAACGATAAAGACGCACGAAATCGCACAGGTGAATTACTCGAACAACTGCAATGTGTGGGCTTCGCAGACAGACGCGCTCTCGGTTTCTCGCAAGGCCAAAAAACCAAAGTCGCCTTGGCCAGAGCCTTGGTGCACAAGCCTCAAACCATCATGCTTGATGAGCCGACAAACGGTCTTGATGTGATGGCGACGCGCGGACTTCGCGAGGTTATTCGAAACCTTGCAAACGAGGGTCACTGCATTCTTTTTTCCAGCCACATCATGCAGGAAGTTTCAGCCCTTTGTGACCATATCGCGATCATTTCCGACGGCACGGTAGTGATGTCAGACAGCCTTGATCAAATACTGAAACGCACAGCGAAGACAACGCTTGAAGATGCCTTCGTTGCCGCCAGCGGGCTAGAGTCATGAAGGCGTTTGTTGTCATGGCAAAGGAGATTGTTGACAATCTCCGTGATCGCCAAACCGTTTTCTATGCGCTACTTTTTGGTCCAGTTTTATTGCCGTTACTGCTTGGTGGGTCACTCATTGCAAGTTTCAAAAGTGTATCGATCGACTTCGATGAAATTATTGAATTGCATGTTCAGAATGAACAGCGAGCTCCGCAATTACTGAGTTATCTTTACAGCAGAAATATTGAAGTTAAAGAAGCACCTAACGACTACCAGCTAGCGATCGAAAACGGCACACTGCCAGTAGTACTGGAGGTGAACGATAACTTTGGCGAAGCGCTGCGTGCTGGGCGTCCAGCACCTATCACCCTGCACTACGATAGCGCGGAAAAGTCATCCTCGAAAACCAAACGCCGCGTCGAAACCGAGTTGCGTCGATACGCATTTACCCTCAACACATTACGTTTGCAGCACCGCGGAATCGATCCAAGCGTATTTAACAGCCTCGACATCATTAGTAATGATATTTCTGAAGATGGTGCAACCGGGCAACTGCTAGCGTCTCTACTTCCATTTCTTTTTATAATGTCAATGGTGATGGGCGGCTTTTACCTCGCTATCGATATCACCGCCGGTGAACGTGAAAGACAATCACTTGAACCACTCTTAAGCCTGCCCTTGTCAAGGCTGGCTGTCGTGTTTGGCAAGTACGGTGCAACACTGACATTCGTTGCATTGTCTGGTGCCCTAACTGCCATCAGCATCTACGCCCTGTTCAAACTATTTCCAGTAGAAATTCTCGATGGACAGCTTCGCTTCGACGGACCGACTGTTATGCGAGCCTTCGCGCTGGCAAGTCCCCTGCTGTTCTTTATTTCTGCACTGCTGATAACAGTTTCCGCGATCACCCGCAGTACCAAGGAGGCGCAGACTTATCTGGGTCTGATGATGGTTTTGCCGATGACACCGTTCTTTTTGTTGCAGTACTTTAATCTGCAGCCGTCATTGCTCAGTAGTGCAATACCAATGTTGAGCCAATACCAACTACTTGAAATTGCCGTTCTCGGTGGCAAGCTGCAGTTTTCACATGTGCTGATGTCGATACTCGGCACCTTGGGTGCGGCCGCGCTCCTGTTGTGGTTGAGCTGCCGGTTGTATTCGCGAGAAAAATTACTCGATTAAGCAAGAAAATCGACAACTGACCGCGCCGCTCGCGCCTCAGTAAACATCTTGACGCGTATTTCTTATTCCCCGGCAATGCCGATCCTCCTGCCACGGGAGCTCATTTGGCGTTCTATGTCACTAATATGGCTGTGAAAACGCTCTGGAGCTGCGTGAAGATTGCCACATCGTGCTCGAACCCGGTATTGTGGTGTCATAGAAATACCAGATTTCCGTGCACCTTGGCGCACCCGAACACGCCCCGAAAAAGAGCGGATTAAAATCCAAATTTTTTCACGTGCAAGACGGACGCTTGCAT